>NZ_JBPMLP010000051.1:0-19990 GCF_054026695.1 Thermosulfuriphilus sp. | reverse complement strand
ACTTACCTCTGTAAAACTTGCTACTGATATTTTGATTCGTAAAGAAGGTGAAAATAATCCCCAATTGTTTATCATTCAAAAAAATACAGAAAAGTTGGCCAACATGATTAACAATCTCTTAGATTATGCCAAGATAGAAAGTGGTCATGTAGAACTTAATAAGAAAGAAGGAGATCTTATCGAGTTACTCTATGATGTTATTTTTACTGTGGAGCCTTTGGCCCAGGCCAAGGAGATCAGGATCGTCTTCAAGGCTCCAGAACGTCCGCTTATCTTCGCCTTTGACAAAGAACGAATATTTCAAGTATTTTTGAACCTGTTAGCCAATGCCGTTAAGTTTTCTCCTAAGGGGGCGCCAATCCTACTTTCTATAAAAGATGGCCCCTCCTCAGTGACTGTTTCTATAGAAGACTTTGGCCCCGGTATTCCTGAGGAGGAATGGCCCCGAATTTTTGAAAAGTTCTATCGGGGATCAGGGACCAAATCTCAGGGAATGGGGTTGGGCCTGGCCATCTGTTGGGGAATTGTTAAGGCCCACGGGGGAAAGATCTGGCTTTCAAAACCCCCTCATGAGGGGATCATCTTCAACGTCGAGCTTCCCAAGAGGAGCATTGATGGCTAAACCGCAGATCCTAATTATTGAGGACGAGGAAGATATTCTTACCCTTCTCAAAGGGCAACTTGAGCTCGATAATTTTGAGGTCTATGGAGTAACCTGTGGTCAGGAGGCCCTAGAATTTTTGGAGCGTCAACAGCCTGATCTTATCCTCCTGGATCTTAATCTTCCCGATATAGATGGCCTCAAGGTCTGTCGCCTTCTCCGTGAAAGGACTCAGGCTCCAATCATTATGGTTACGGCCAGAGACAGCCTTTCTGATAAACTGCGGGGATTTGAATGTGGTGCTGATGATTATCTTACTAAGCCCTTTGAATATCTGGAACTTCTAGTTCGTATTCGGGCTAGGTTGCGAAGATCGCTCCTTGAAGCCTCCAAACGAGAAGTCCTCTGTTTCGGTCCTCTTAAGATCATTCCGGCCAAACGGCAAGTCTATCTAGATGGCAAGCCTGTCAAACTTACCAAAAAGGAGTACGATCTTTTGGAGATCCTTGTCTCTCAACCTGGAGAAGTCTTAAGCCGGGAGTTCATCCGTAGTCAGCTTTGGCCCAATAAAGAGATCTATCCCTGGAGTCGGGCCCTAGATGTCCACATCCAGCGCTTAAGGCAAAAGATCGAACCCGATCCAGAAAAACCCCGTTTTATAATTACCCATCCCGGAGTTGGTTATCGATTTGAGCCGGGGGAGAAGGAATCTTCGAACCCCACCTAAAAGTAAGGCTTCCCCGGGGACAGGCTTCAAGGCACTTCCCACAGTTCCAGCAATAAGGGCTTAAGGCTTCACCCTGGCTGGGAGAAAGCCCTAGAGGGCAGACTTGATCACACCGGCTACAGGCCTTGCAGGTCCCATGGTCCTGGATAATGGTTAGCTTTCTCCGGCTTCCTAAAAAGGCCAGCAGGGCCCCTAAGGGGCAAAAGTAACGGCAGAACAGCCGTCTGGTAAGAAGATTCCCTAGAATAACCAAGACAACGATAAGCCCTTCTGGACCTAAGCGGTGGAAGAAAACCGCCCTCATTATCTCTCGACCAATGAGACCCGGAGGAGACAAAAAGACAAAGAGCGGAGCTCCCAAGACCATGGTTACCAAAAGTTCGATGATAAGAGAGAACCAGAAGATTCTTCGAGGCAGGATGAGACGATCCCGGATCCTACGGCGGGATAAAAAGCGCCATAGTCTTTCGATGGACTCTGAGAGGAAAGTCACAGGGCAAATCCAGCTACAGAATACCCGCCCCAGGAAGAGAGACACCAAGATGGGGATGGCCATTCCAATAACCAAGGGGAGATAAACAGTCTTGGAGACCAGGATACTCTCTAGACCCTCAAGGGGAGAAACAAACCATAGCTTGCCAATTCCTAAAGATTGGTACCATCCCTGGATAAAATTAAAATTAAAATAATAATTTAAAAGGGGATTGATTAGAATAATTAAAAAGGAACCAAGCAGAATAAAATTGCGCCAGAATCTGAGGGAAAAAGACGTATTTTTAAGTCCTACCATTGGGGTTTTCCGAAGGAGTAGGTGGGTTCAATATTTATGGCCTTGGGGATAAGAGGACACCCATGGACGCACAACCCACAGCCAGCACAATATTTTTCGTCGATTACGGGGCGTAATTGGTCAAGGTGAATGGCCTTTTCTTTGAACGGGCAGACGTTGTAACAGGTTCGACAGAGGGTCTGGCCCTGCCAGGTAATACAGGCTCGCCGGTTGAGAACCGCTGTTCCCATTCTGGTTTCTTCTTGGCGGATCCTCTGTAAGGTATCTGTGGGGCAGACATGGACGCATTTCATGCAAAGATAACAGGGAACATTTTCAACGAAGATCAGTGGGCTACCGGCGTAGACCCCAAAACGAACATCAAGGACAACAATGGATCGATAAGGACAGATTTCTGCGCAGCGGCCGCAGCGGATACACCGGCCGACAAAAAGTTCCTCCGGGACTGCTCCTGGAGGTCGAAGTCGATTTAGGCCTACTGGAGAGTTGATGAATCCTTTGGCCAGAGGCGGCCAAAATGCTCCCAAGCTACTAAAGAGCAGTCCTTTGAGGAATAAGCGACGTTTAAGACTGTCCTTTCCGCCATCTGATCGGCGGTCGGAGGCGTCCGTCAAGGATCCGTTCGACTTCATCTTCACCGTGAAGATAGGCCAGGTTGATGGTCAATACTTCAGGGTAGGCAGAGATTCTATTGACCAACTCTTCCAGAGCCTCTGAAGTCTTGCTTTCAAGGACAAGGATTAAGACTCCTCGGTCCTCATCGGCATATATCTCGGCCTCAGGGACTTGAGAAAGCTTCTGGATCAGTTTTTCTTTGGCCTCAGGCTGACAGCTGACCACAAAACCACCTATGGGCATTAAAGGCTCCTTAGCAGAGAGGGGCCCAAAGGGCCCCTCTCTATAAATTTTAGGCCTTAAGTGTAGCTAGATATGGCCTTAAAGGTTTAGGACCGGATATTTTCTTTATTCGACAAGCACAGATCTTGAATTCCGGCTCTTTAGATCCCGGGTCAAAGGCGTCTTTGGTGACTTTGTTTATCAGACGGTCTTCATGTTGATCATACCAATAAACAAAAACCATTCCTTCCATGGGGCCTTCGTATATCTTGGCCGGCAATATATTTTTCCCGCGGCGGCTTTCTATCAAGACCATGTCTCCTGGGCGAATTCCTAGTCTCTTGGCATCCTTGGGATTGATTTCCACATAGGCGTAGGGATTGGCCCTCATGAGCTCGGTTATGCGTCCGGTCATGCTGGCTGTATGCCAGTGGTCAATTACCCGGCCTGTAGAGAGATAGAACGGGTAATCGGCATCGGGTTCCTCAGCAGCACCTTTATAAGGCCTGAGCCAAATCCAAAGTTTGCGATCCGGATGGGCGTGACCGTAGAACTGATAGGGTTTATCGTCTTTGGCGTGCTCATCAGCCAGAGGATCAAGGCCACGGACGAACTTTTTATACGTCCCGCCTCTTAGGGCAATCTCTTCGGTGGGAGCTGGCCACTGAACTCCGTCTGGACGCTTCTTTAGAACCTCATAGGTAGCTCCACTTAGGTCGTTGTCCCGGCCGGCGGTAAGCTTTTGGGTGTATTCATCCCAGATGGCCTTGGGTAAATCGTAACCCTCATCAAGCCCCAAAAAGGGCTCCACACACTTTTTAATCACCGGATCACCCAGTTCCCTAGCCAACCTCAAAGACCATTCCCTGACCATCCAGACCTCTGGCTTGGCCTCTCCTGGAGGGTCAAGGACTTTGACCGTCAGCTGAGATCTTCTCTCGGTGCAACCAAAGACTCCGGTCTTTTCGAAGTGGAAGGCCGCTGGGAGGATAAGATTGGCAAACTCGGTAGTCTTGGTGGGGAAGATGTCGGAGACGACAATAAAGACGTCCTCCCGAGCTAGTCCCTTCCGGTATTTGTCACAGTTGGGAAGGCTTTGGGCTGGACTGGTGCAATTGATCCAGATAGCCTTGATCTTGCCCTCGTTTACGGCCTGGAACATAGCCATGGTATGATAGCCCGGTTTCTTGGGTATTCGTCCTTTGGGGACCCCCCAAAGTTGTTCCACCTCATGACGGAGCTTATCCTTTACCACTGGGCGGTGTCCTGGCAGGATGTGGCAAAGGCCACCCCCTTCACGGACCCCTCCACAGGCATTGGGTTGGCCGGTCAGGGAGAAGCTGTCGGCTCCAGGTTTACAAAGCTGGCCGGTGAGGATGTGAAGATTATGAATGAGATTATTGGCCCAGACTCCCTGGACCCTTTGGTTGATCCCCATAGTCCAGAGGCTCATAGTCCCCCGAGACGTGGCGAACCAGCGGGCCACCTGGCGGATCTTGTCCGGAGTGATGTTCCCTCCACATATCTGGGCAGCTTTCTCTGGGGTATAATTGGCTAAAAAACGATGATAGGTCTCAAAATCAACTTCTTTCTTCTTTTTTCCTACCCGAAAGGAGGCATAATTCTTGATAAAATCTTCATCATATAGCTTTTCTTCAATAATTACGTAAGCCATGGCATTTAAGAGGGCCAGATCGGTCCCCGGGCGAAACTGGAGGTGAATGTCGGCAATTCGAGAGGTGGGAGAGACCCGAGGATCGGCGTTTATGACCTTGACCTCCTCAGGATGATCCAGTTTGCGGCGCATGATCCGCCTGAAAAGAACCGGATGAGCCTCGGCCATGTTGCTACCGATGATGAAGAAACAGAAGGCCTTTTCGATATCGGCATAAGAGCCAATGGGTTCATCGGCTCCAAAGGAGGTAATGTATCCTCCTACTGCGCTGGCCATGCAAAGCCGCGGGTTGCCTTCGACATTATTGGTGCGCAATCCGGCCCTAAAGACCTTCTGGAATAGATAGGTCTCTTCAGTGAGAGCCTGCCCAGAGCCGTAGTAGGCTACAGCATTAGGGCCATGGTTTTTAACCGCCTGAGCGAACTTTTTGGCAGCGATATCTAGGGCCTCATCCCAGGATATCTCCTTAAAAGGTTGATCCTTTCGGCTTCGATAAAGGGGTTTTTGGAGCCGATCAGGATGGTTCATCAGTCTGTAGAAAAGCATGCCTTTCATGCAGACATAGCCTAAATTGGTCTTTGATTCTGGTACCCCTCTTATGGCTACCGGACGGCCTCCTTTAAGACCGAGCTCTACCCGGCAACCCACCCCACAGAAGCGACAGGTTCCCCGGACCCAACGGTCAGCGTCGGCAGCCTGGGCTTCATCCAGCCCGAAGGGCAACTTAATTCCTGCCAGGGAAGCAGCACTTAGGGCAGCGCATCTTTTGAGAAACTCTCTTCTTGAAAGGCCCATATTGACACCTCCTTGTTTACTTATGGACAGAAAACTTGTGGGCAGGATGACACTGCCAGCAGGTCTTATCCGGGGGCATCTTGCGGAACTGATCCATATGGCAGATAGAACATTGGCTCACTTGAGGGATGGCCCGGAAGTTTTCGTAGGTCCCGTGGCACTGAAAGCACTTGACATTATCCAGGCCATGGACCGAATTGTACCATTGCTCGTATATCTCAGGGGTTACCTCTCGATGGCAGCTTGAACAGGCAATCAACTTCTCGTTTTCGGAGAGTTCAGGATGCCCGGAGACTTTGGTCTGCGAGACTGCTGGGCTCTGGTCTTCATAATTTTTAACCCCGCAGGCCACAAGAACTAAGGAGCAGAGAATAATGGCCCCAAAAAATTTATTTTTCACCAGACACACCTCCCTTATAAGGATAAAAAGTAAGGGGACCAAGACCCCTTAAAAGATGTCCTAGAAAGTAAAGACGGCCTCAACATAGAAGAAGTCGAGGTCGTCACCCTGGGAGTAATTATTCTCGACGACATCCCCTCCCCAGACATGGCCATAATAAAGATTGAGCCCTAGATTCAGGGCGCCATAACGGTAAAGATCCTTGATAAAGAAGGAGATATCCCACATGGTGGCCAAATCGTCGTCTCCACCGGAATTTTTGGGCACATAGCCAAAAAGATCAGGCCTGGTAATTCCTGACCCTAGATACCAGTAATCCTGATCTTCGCTTAGCCAGATCCTGTGGACATCACTCCGGACAACCACCTTCTGATGGGGCTTGAGGATGACCTGTCCGAAGATGTAATTGGTATTCATGAGATTGTAGAAGGGGGTCAGAGCATAGATCCTCAAGGTGGGGATCATCATAAAGAAGGTCTCGTGGTCGTTATCGTTAGGGTCATCGTCTCCTGAGCCATAAAAATAGCCCACTCGGAACCAAGGCTGCCAAGGTAGCTCTTTGAGTTTGTAGCCACCCTCGATGGCCAGAGCATAGGCACGGTGGTCTTTTGAAGAGTAGTCTCCCCACTGATAAACTCCCCAGAAGAGAAGGTCCGCAACTCCCTGACCAATCTCTCGGGTGTAAAGAAGGTGGGATCCAATAGAGTGGATCTCCGGATCCTGGAATAGGCCTCTTTCGTCATTGTAATAGTAATAAAAGATTTGGGCATCGAGGCCGGGGAGGTAGGAGTCTTTAAGGGTTGCAGCTAGCGCCAAAATATCCACATCATGGACAGACTTACCATTGTATTCAGGATCGTCACGGCGGAGATAAAAACCTCCGGCCGTAGGCTGGACAGCGGTAATGGTAAGGTTCCAAAGGGGCTGGTCATAGACTAACTGAAATCCATCAAAGGCCCGGCCTACTCGAGACCAGTCAAAGGGACCAATAAGTCTCTGGGAGATGCGGGCCTTTTTGAGCCACTTGAGGGTAGAGTTCTGGGGTATGGTTTCAAGGCCGGAGCTATAGAGAAAGCGCCCTAAACGAAGACTCAAGCCCTTTAACTGGGGGCACCTGAGTCTCAGCCAGGCCTGGGAGAGGGCCCCATAACCCAGATTTTGGGCCTCTCCAGGATTCTGGCCGTAATAGAGTTGCCCGGTGCCGAACACGGCTTCGTCAGGAAGACCGAAAAATTGGGTCCAGTGGAGCTGGGCATAGGCGTCAACCAGTTGAGACTCAAAACCAAATCCAAGACGCATCTTGCTGGAGACAAAGGTATAAGAATCATCTCCCGTGCCTTTATCAAAGGTGGCCCAGGTCTCAGAGCGTATTTCTTCCCGGAAGTCGATCTTGACCTTGGAAGGGGAATCAAGGGTATAGGCTGAAGCCCTTAGGCTAAGCCCGATAAGCCCTAGGAAGACAAGACATAAGATAAGAATTTTTCCTAAATGGCCCGCCATAAAACACCTCCTTGGACTGAATTAAATTTTTGGTGGAGCCGAAGCTCCACCAAAAAACCAGAAGGGGGAGCATCCAGTGGAGAAAAATAGCCCAAAATGCTCTAAAATTGGCGTTAAATTTGTAACAAATGAGTAAAAATTCATTCTGACAAAGGTTTAATCGGTCCGAGACCCTCTTTCCTTTAAGCTTTTCTTTTACTTGTAGGGGAGGTCTTTTTTCATTACTAATATCTGGTGATGCTTCGTCACGGACACCGTTGTTATCAGAGGCTATACATCTACGGTTTTGATCGGCTTCATCCTGCTCTCCACCTCATTGATGATCCTGATTTTATCGGCTGCTGGGAAGAGGAAGACCAGGCCGTGGTCTTCTTTCACTCGCCGCGGGATGAACTGGTGGCCGAGCTTTCAAGCCGGTTGGGGCTCAGGCTTGAGGTCACTGGGGAGAGCGCCTATGAGGATTGGGGAAGCCGAAGAGGACTCAGCCCTTTTATGGTAGGAGGGATCTGGTTTGTTCCCTGTTGGCAGTCATGGGATAGGCCTGGGCCTTTAATCCGCTACGATCCCAGTGTTGTTTTTGGTTCCGGTGCCCATCCTACCACCCGAATGTGTTTGGAAAATCTGGCCCGTCTCTGGCAAAAAGCCTCCATTTCCTCGGTGGCCGATCTGGGCTGTGGGGTGGGATTAATAAGTATTCTCGCTGGCCGTCTTGGGGCAGTCAATGTCTTGGCTATCGATCGAAATCCCTTGTGTGTAGAGGTCTGTCAGGCCAACGTAGAGCGTAACCATCTTGAGGGCTACATCGAGGTCAAAAGGGGTGATGTCCTCGAAGAGGAGATACCTAAGGTGGATCTAATAATAGCCAATCTTTACCGGGGGCTCTTGCTCAGGCTCTTTGAAAGGCCATCCTTCTGGCAAGCCAGGCACTACATCTTCTCTGGTTTCGTTCCCTCCATGGAGGAAGAGATCAGAGCTGGTCTTGAGGCTTCTGGCTGCCAAATAGTGGGGAGAGAGCAACGGGAAGGCTGGGTCCTTCTTGTGGGAGAAAGGTCCTGATGATCGGCTTTCTCTGGGGCCTTCTTTTATTTTTTTCCATCCTGACGCCTGTGGCTAGTGGGCAGAAGACCTGTAACGGGTGTCACTCATTAGAGCTTGATGCCTCGCACAACCTTCCCTGTACCCAATGTCATCAAGGAAAAAGCCCCGCTTCAGGGGTCGATGAGGCCCATGAGGGTCTGGTGGCTGAGCCAGCTCTGGGGGGGAAGGGTCTGGCCGGGGTTTGTTTTTCCTGCCATTCTGAGGCCAGCCGTCAGGTCACGGCCTCAAAACACTATCTTTTAACCGATGAGGTCAACCTTGTCCGTCAGGCCTTCGGTCTTCCTCCGGTGCCCTCGGTTCTTGAGATTCCCCGTCCAGTAAAGATCCTAGATGTTGAAGACCTGGTCAATGACCTTCTGCGACGTCGCTGCCTGCGCTGTCACGTCTATGATCCGGGGGATACTTATCCTCAGACCACTCGTGGGACGGGTTGTGCGGCCTGCCATCTTACCTACCGCCACGGAGAGCTGGTTGATCATCGTTTCACTAGCAGGGTTCCTGATGAGACCTGTCTTCACTGCCACTATGGTAATTTTGTTGGCTGGGATTATTATGGTCGCTTCGATCACGATTATCCGGCTTCCTTTCGTTCCCCTTTAAGAAACGGGGCCCCGCCTCCAAGACCATACGGAGTGGAATACTTTCAACTCACCCCGGATGTTCACCAGCAGGCTGGCCTGAGCTGTATTGATTGTCATCAGAGCTCCCTTATGGGAAGAGGGAAAGATCCATCCTGTCTGGACTGCCACAAAGAGCCCCAAAGAGCTTCGGGTATTGTTGAAGAAGGAGGTCGTTTGGTCTTTGTCTCTTCTTCTGGAAGACGCCATCTGATCCCGAAGATGAAGGAACGGCCTTCTCACCGAGAGGAGATCATCGTTCGGGCCCGTTGCTCAGCCTGCCATGCCAGTTTTACCTATTGGGATGAAGATACTTATCTGTTGAGGCTTGACGCTATAGACTATGAAGACTGGGTTGACCTTCTTGTTCAGGGATCAAGTGAGGTTGAAGAATTAATCCTTGAGGGACTGACCTCAAACGAGCCGCCGCCACCGTATATGCAGGATAAATTCAATCATAAATACTACCTAGGCCTCTGGCTTAAAGGGTTTAAGGAGCGGCGCTGGGAGAGGTTTATCCTGGTGGAGGACGATCAAGGCAGGCTTTCTCTGGCCCGTCCGCTACTTAAGATCTACCTGAG
The DNA here is from genome assembly GCF_054026695.1 of Thermosulfuriphilus sp. Taxonomy (NCBI): domain Bacteria; kingdom Pseudomonadati; phylum Thermodesulfobacteriota; class Thermodesulfobacteria; order Thermodesulfobacteriales; family Thermodesulfobacteriaceae; genus Thermosulfuriphilus; species Thermosulfuriphilus sp. The sequence goes on along the minus strand of NZ_JBPMLP010000051.1, from coordinate 10,369 downwards.
TTATGTAAACAAAGAAGAAGATGTCCTCTTTGACAACTTTGAGTCTCAAGGGGTGGGGCTTCTCCCCTATAGCCCGCATACTATTGGTCCGGCCGACTTTTTCCGGAGCCTTGAGATTATTCAGCGCATAAAGGCCAGGGTGCCAAAACGGCCAGTAAGGCCCTCGCGACGGTAAGAAAAAAACTCTTTCCGACAAACGGTACAGAGCCCGGAGATAAAGATGTTAGCGGGTTTGAGGCCAAGACGAAGGAGCTGTTCTCGGGCCACAGCCCAAAGATTGATATGGTCTCCCCCGGAGCCCAAGGCCCAGAAAGTTTGAGGCAAAAGGGCCCTGTTCCGAAATTCTCCACAGCATGGGCCCAAAGAAGGGGCGATAAAGGCTATCATTAAGGGGGGCTGAGCCCCGAAGCAACGTTTCATCAAAGAGACCGCCCGGGCAATAAGGCCTTTTTTGAGACCTCGCCAACCACAATGAAGATTGGCCAAGACACCCTGTTTCCCTTCATAGAGGACTACCGCCTGGCAGTCGGCCTGCTTGATCAAAAGTCCTAGGCCAGCCTGGGTAGTAATTAGACCATCGGTCGCTTTAGCTTCCACCTCACAGCGGACAAATTCTATTCTGGTGCCATGGACTTGCTGGGCTGAGGCCACCTGACTGATCCCTGAGGCCTCTTTGAGAAGCTCTAGATTTTTGCTGACACAGCGGGGATCATCCCCGACGGTGAAGCTGAGATTAAGCTCTCGGTAGGGGCCCCGGCTTACCCCGCCAAATCTGGTACTGACAACAATCTCAAGCCCTGGGGCCATATTAATCCGGTAGAGAAGAAGGGGCCCCCTTTTTTCGAGAAAGAGGCCAGACATCGGGGGCTCCTTAGGCGTTAAGGCGCTCTTTGATCGAGGGAAAAAGGTTCAAATCGGTGTGCGGCAGGAAGAGGCTTGAGACATAATGATCCATAAATCTTGGATTCTCTGAGAGTTCAAAGTTGGTCATCATCTGGGCTACTCGTCTCATATCTGCGGCAATCTCCTTGGAGACAGCGGCAAGCTTGGCCCCGAGAAGCGAACTGTTGCCGATAAAGAAGAATCTTTCCCGGGGAAGGTCTGGTAGAAGACCTATGGTAATGGCCTGTTCCAGGTCGAGATAACTACCGAAATTGCCAGCTAAAAGGACTCTTTCAACCATGTCAATGGTCAACCCTACGGACTCAAGAAGGGTTAGGTATCCGGCATACATGGCCCCCTTGGCCCGGATGAGATTGTCGATATCGGCCTCTGTAAAGACGATGTCCTCTCCAGTGGCCGAATCTCCGGAGAAGACCAGAACGTATTCCCAACCATCTCTTCCCTGGCGCACCCGGGGATGATCTAGGTTCCGGAGGAACTTACCTTGGCGATCGATGATTCCCTCGGTAAAGAGGTTGGCTAGAAGGGCGATGATACCCGAGCCACAGATACCTTTGGGTTTTTTGCCGCCGATGGTTAGAATCATCGGCTCAAAAGTTAGGGGGTCAATGTGGACGGCCTCGATGGCTCCAGTAGTGGCCCTCATACCGTGTTTGATCCCCCCGCCCTCAAAGGCTGGCCCAGCAGAACAGGCCGCACAGGCCAGCCAATCCTTGTTGCCCACGACAATCTCACCATTGGTCCCGATATCGATAAAGAGCGTCAGGGGCTCTTCTCGATACATGCCGCTGGCCACCACCCCAGAGACGATGTCGCCTCCTACATAGGAGGCCACCGAAGGTGCAAGGATCATTCTTGTGCCCCTGGCCACCGGCAAACCAACCATTTCAGCCTCTACAGGGGGGATGATAGTGGCTACCGGGACGTAAGGGGCCTCCCTTAGCCAACGGGGTTCAAGTTCAAGAAAGAAATGACTCATGGTGGTATTGCCGGCCAAGGAGACCAGAACGACCTCCTCGCTTCCTACTCCAGCTTCTTGACACATCTCCCTGATGAGTCTGGAGATGCACTCAATGATCCGGCTATGAAGGGTTCTCAGTCCCCCTTCCTTTCTGGCAAACTCGATCCGGCTGATGATGTCCTCCCCATAAGAGACCTGTGGGTTGTAGTCAGAGAGGTTGGCTAGGACCTTCCCGGAGATAAGGTCGATTAACTCTCCGCAGACAGTGGTTGTTCCGATATCAATGGCCACAGCCAGGGCTCTTGGGCCATCTCCAGCTTCAACACCAAAGACAAGGGGAGAGTCTTCTGGGGCCGGTTGAAAAAGAGAAACCGTACATCTGAAGGCCTGCTCTCGTAAAGAGTAGGGGAGTTTTTTGAGTATTCTGGGGTCCAAAAAGATGTTTTCTGTTCCCAGAGTCGCCTTGAGCTCCCGGAGAAGGCGGCTGAGGTCGCTAGCATTATCTGACAAGCTGGGGTGGGGGAGCTCTAGATTGACCTTGGTAACTACCGGATCAAGCTGCCATTTTAAGGCCCGGCCCTCTTTGATCCAGGAGACAGCCGTCTTTTTCAGTGGACGTTGAAGGGCCCTTCGGTCCATCTGGCTCTCTATCGGGACCCGGACAACCAGATCTGATTTGGCTACGGTGACACAGGCCTTGTAGCCGCCTTCAGGAAGCATCTCTCCCTCGGCTTGGCCAGACTCTATAAAAATCCGACACTTACCGCAGACCCCTGCTCCTCCACAAGAGGCATTGATGTGGACCCCGGCTCTCATGGCCGCCCGGATAATGGGTTCTTCTGGCCGGGTCTCTATCTCTATCTGAGCTGGCAAAAAAGTTATCTTTGGCATGGATCCTCCTTTACATCCTGACTTAGGTACTCCACTAAAAATCCTCGCCGTGTATCTGGGCTACCTAACCGCCGCCAATAAGCCTAAGGAGCTTGGATTTGGCCTCCGGTTGTTCTTCAAGGGGGAGACACTCTCCAAGCTCTACCCTGCCTAGGGCCAGTTTGGTGGCAAAAGCCAGACAGCTTGCTTCACCACAGGCCCGGCAATTGGTCTTCGGAAGCAACTTGTAAATCTCTAAGGCCGGTGGCCTTTTTTTGGGGCGATGATCAGGAATGATCCCCTCTCGTCTTTGCCAAACGTCGTTGAGGAAGGAGACAACCGTCTCCAGGGCTTTTTGGGCCTCTGTCCAGTCAGAGACCGTGCCCACAGTGAGTTCCTCTGGTCTAAGGGCTACTCGATAGCCTTTGAGACGAAAGATGATAACCGGATCCTCAGGTTCGTAGAGAAGAACTTTGGCGACAGCGTTGACGTAGGGCATGATCTTCCGGATATCCTTTTCAAGGGTAGCGGTTATCCGATAGCAGGGACGATCAAGGTGACAGGCCGAGGCCTCAAGCCGGGGTTTAACCTGGCTGAGCAGCTTGTTATCCATGGATAGCCTCCTTGAGGGAGATAAGTATCTTGGAGGGAAAATCATCTCAACTGGAAATTTAAGCTTAGAGAAAGTTTTAAAGGTCCCTGATTGTAGGGCGGTGGTGGAGGGGGGAATGGGGCAGCCTTTTTTATCGCGCGAAGGGCGGCCTCATCGAGGAGCTTGTAGCCGGAGCTCTCTAGCAGACGGAGCGAAAGGAGCCTTCCCTCGGTCGAGATGACAAAAAGGACCTTTACCCGGCCTTCTTCACCACGGGTCCTGGAAGACCATGGGTATCTCTTATGGGCTTCAATCCGGCTCCGGATAAGGGCCAGATATCCTCTGAAATTTCCGTTTTTCTTGAGGTTGTTTAGGGAGTTCCTCTTTTTAGGAGAAGTCGAGCCTGGTCCATCTTTTAGGGGAAATAGAGGATTGAGATCAATATCTTTTAGTGAGATTTGGTCTTTAGGAGCGATTTCTGGAATGGTGGGTATTTTCTCGAAGTTAGGGATTGCCGGTGCCGGGGGGGCGGAGGGGGCCTTTAGGGGAACATTTAGGGCCTTAGTCAGGGATGGCGGGGCCAAAAGACGGCCGGTTACAGGGGAGGCCGGGGCCAGATCGATTTCAATGTATTCTTCGGGGCTTTTGGCGGTTGGGGGCGACCAGAGCAAGAGAACCAGGAGATGGATTAGTCCAGAGAGGAAAATTAGCCCCCAGAGAAGTCGATGATCTTTTCTCTCTGGCTCTAAAGCCATCATGGCTGTTGGGGACTTTGCGTGGCCAAAAGAAGCCTTTTCCCCCCGGCGGCCTTGGCCAGATCCATGGCCCTGACAGCCTCATCCAGGATGACCCTTCGATCAGCCTTGATAATCACTGTCTTCTCTGGGTCTTGCTTCAAGGCTTCTTTGAGAAGGCTTAAGAGTTCGGCCTCAGTTACTGACCGACCCTCCCAGAAGAATTCTCCGGCTTCATTGATGAATATCGTTGCTGGATTTTTCATCGGGGCGGCAGCGGCCCTGGCTTTGGGTAGTTGGACCTTGATCCCCTGCTGGGCCAAAAAATTGGTTGTCAGGAGGAAGTAGATCAGAAGGAGAAAGACGATGTCTATAAGGGCAGCAAGGGGTATCTGGACTTCGGGCAATCTTTGACGTCTAACCCGCAGCATCCCGTCCCCTCTCTTTTAAAGCCTTGAGAAAGAGAACCGCGGCCTCTTCCATCTCTGCCTGCAGCTCGGCCAGCTGTCCTCGGAGATAGGAGTAGGCCACCATCGCCGGGAGAGCTACGGAGAGTCCAACAGCAGTGGTTAACATGGCCTCCCATATCCCGCCGGCTAAGACCGAGGCATCGACCTTTCCCCCTAGGCGCTCTATGGCCATAAAGGCCTTGATCATCCCCAACACGGTCCCCAAAAGCCCCATGACCGGGGTGATATTGGCGATGGTGGCCAGGGTGCCAAAGTAACGGGAAAGGCGCCGGAGCTCATGTTCAATGGCGTGGGAGAGGACACTTTCTATGGTCTCCCGGTCGTTGCAACAGACAGAAAGCCCCTCATCCAGGATTTTGGCCACGGAGCTTCTCTCCTGAGAGGTCTCTTTACGGGCCTGATCGATGTTGCCCTGGATGATGGCCACATAGACTTTTTCTATCAGATGGTGGTCTTGTCTTTGGGCTTGGTAGAGTCGGATGAGGCGTTCGAGAAAAATGGCCAAGGCCAAGACCGAACAGAAGAGAATAGGGATGATAAGGACTCCGCCCTTGGTTAGAAGATCGATCATCGGGACCCTCCCAGAGAACCCAGAGTTTCCCTAAGATCGGCCCGACCGTCTCCATCAAGGTCTCGAGAAAGCTGGCAGATCTTGCCTTGATGATATTCCTCCCAGAGGTCCGGATGACCGTCTCCGTCGGTGTCCTTGGCTACTTTAGAGAGTTCGCCTTTTTGGTATTCGTACCAGACCTCCGGAATCCCGTCTCTGTCGCTATCTATCTCGGCAGTTCGGATGAGCTGGCCCTTGAGATGCCAGATGACGTGTCCTTCTGGGCGCCACTGCTCAATCTTTAAAGGCTTTCCGTTTCGATCAAAGACCCTTTTTTCTAAAAGTCTTCCGGCCTTTGTAAGACGCCAGAGTTCCCGGAGCCGGCCCTGGGAGTAAAAGGCCTTTTCTTCGAGGAATCCATCACCATCGCTGTCTTTCTCCAATCGGGTAAGCTCTCCGTTTTGGTAGAATTCTCTGGCCTTCAAACACCCAGAGGGTGAATAGATAAGACGCTCTTTCAGGACGCCCTGGACATAGAGTTCTTTTATGTCGGGCTGACCATTATTGTCTTTATCCACCTCTCTAGCCAGCAACTTTCCTTGATTATAGGAGAGAGATTCTTCAAAATGACCATCCTCGTTACGATCTTTGAGAACCTGCCCAACGGTGGCACCGACTTTGTAAATGATCTTTGTGTCCAGAATTCCGTCGCCGTCGGTATCTTTTAGGGCCTCCGTAAGTTTTTTATCTCGGTAGATAAAGATTGCTTCTGGATGTCCGTCCTGGTCTTGGTCTTGAGAGATTTGTTTGGATCCTTCGGGACTCATCTCTACGGTGATTTCGAAGTAGCCGTCTTGATCTTGATCTTTAAGGATCTTGGAGATCCTTCCCTGATGATAGAGAATGACTTCTTCCGTCCTCTGGTTGCCATCGCTATCTTTTTCAATCCTGGAGAGCTCCCCCGCTGGATCATAATAAGAGATGATCCTTGACCACGGGCAGAGCAGCTCCTCCTTACTTATTCCTTCTGTCGCTAAGGTGATGACCTGCTGGCAATCATTAAGTAGCCTGATGATCCGGTAGGCTCTGCCCTGATTATCAAAAAAGACGGTGGTCTCCAGGCGGCCATCTCCGTCTTGGTCGATTTGCTTTTTCTTGATTCGGCCTCCTTTGAAGAAGGCTATCTGGTCTGTCTGGCCGTCGGCGTTTAGATCCCTTTCTATCCGAACGATTTCTCTCCCTTGGAAGTACTCCCAGCGATCTGGCCGGCCATCCCCGTCTTCATCTATGACTCGGACAAAATCTTTGGCCTCCTGGGGCAAGACCCTTGAAGGATCAAAAAACACCAGGGACAAGGCAACTATTAAAAATATCCCCCACATTGAGCCTCCCCTATTTCTTCAGGATGAAGATAACACGAAATTAAAAAAAATCACAAACCTTTAAAAAATCTTCTTGGGGCTTTTTAAAGTGCTTCGTGAAGAGGACTTTCTTCCAGGAGCGGACAGGAAGCCCCGAAGTCCACCCCAGGGGGACTCCAGGCCGGTCTCCCGGCTTCCGGATCAACCTACTGGCTGCGCCTTCCCAGGGCTTTTCAACCCCAGTGGCTTGTCACCTGGTAAGGTTTGCCTCTTCCAGGCCTAGCAGCTTTCGTCCCCGGTCACGGTTGCGGGCCAGCGCCGGTCTCACACCGGACTTCCCGTTTAACCCGATCTCGGGCACCTGGAGTCTATCCGAATTAAATACTTAAGTGCTCTTGGGTGTCAAGACGGCCCCCTTAGGCAAAAACTTGTCGGCGGCCAAGACTTGATATAGTTGTCTAGCTAAAGGGAGGCTCAGATGCCAAAAGTTTTCTTTGTTTTTGTCTTCTTGCTCCTTGATCCCGGGGCCTCATGGGCCCTCCAGACCCACCGGGCCCCTGAAGGCCTTTACGTTCACCAGATGGCTCATCTCTTCTTGGCCTTTACCATGGCCGCCTTTGCCTATCGGATTCGCTCCTTCAGGCTCCACCGTAGTCCGAACTGGGCCAAGATGATGTACATGGCCCTAGTCTTCGTCTTCTGGAATCTCTGGGCTTTCTCCGGTCACGTCTTTGAGGAGCTTTTGCCTGAAGACCTCTTTATTGGCCCGCAGACTGATCCCAAACATCTTCTGATCCTCAAAGATTCTCTGGCTTATCTATATTTTATTACCCGCTGGGACAATCTCTTTTTGGTGATCATCTTTTGGCTTTTTTACCGGGGCCTTGATGGAATGGCCCAAAAAATCCGCTCTGAGGCAAGGCCTTGAAGACTATCTCCCTTTTCCCTGTCCATAGTTTTGACATCATTACCTCGGCCTTGGTGGTCATCCTGGCCACTTTGGCCCTTTCTCGGGCCTATGAGATCTACTTCTCTGATGAGGAAAACATCCGTTACAACTATCTCCTCTGGATTGCTTGGGTCCTGTTTGCCTTTTCTGTCTCTAGGGCCGGAGGGCACCTTTTGAAGTATGCTCTTTTATTCAGCGGCCACGAACACCTCTGGATTCGTCTTTCTCCGGTAGTAGGGGGATTTAACAGTATGGCCTTTGTTCTCATTGGAGCGGTGACACTTTTTTTCCATCGTATACAGGCCATCTTTCTGCGCATGGTTGAAGATCGTCAAAAAATAGAAAAGATCAGCCTTGACCTTCTCCAGCTAAACCAAGATTTGGAGGCCATAGTCTTTGAACGGACTACAGCCGAGCTGGCCTTAAGGATTGCCCACAAGGTTAGGAATCCAGCCATGGTAATCGGGGGATTGGTTCGCCGGATTCTCAAAGATATCCCTCCAGATGATCCCAACCATTCCCGTATGGAAAAGATTTTCGAACAGGCCCAACGACTTGAGGCTCTGGTCAAGGAGTTTGAAGACTTAATGTCCAAGAGATCTTATTTCTTCGAGACCGTAGAACTTAATGAGTTGGTTAAATCTGCGGTAGAGATAATTCGCCCGGAGATAGAGGAAAAAGGTCTCTTATTAAACCTAGTCATCTCCCCTGAGCCCCTGCATTTTAAGGGTAATGCTCGTCTGATCAAGGTTGCCTTGATCCATGTCATCCGAAATGCCATCGAGGCTACCCCGGTGGGGGGAGAGATTAGGATCCAGACCGGGATTGATAATGGTCGGCTCTTTGTCTCTATCAAAGATACCGGTCGGGGTATTCCCAAGGAAGTCATGGCCCATATCTTTGAACCTTTTTACTCTACTAAAGAAAGGGGTACGGGCCTGGGGCTTCCCTATGTGCGCCAGATAGTCAGAGAACACCGGGGGCGCATCGAGATCCGAAGCGATCCAGGAAAGGGAACCGAGGTAGTTATGGCCTTCCCCACCCATTTAAGGGAGCTTGATTCTGAATCCATTCAGAAAAGATAGGGGCGGAGTCGTTCTTCCATCCGCTGTCGGTGGCTACCTAGCCAGTATATCCTCTGACAGCGGGGACAGAGAGAAAAATCTTTCTGGGTCTCGAAGATATAGTCTGGCACCCGGCCAAAGACTTCTTCCCTAGCTACAGGCCTTAAAGATTCGTTGCAGCGCAGACAACGACTGAAAGGTCGGATTTCTCTCTTCAAGTCGGGTAGTCTTAAGAAGATCTCTTTAAGTTGGTCATCAAGTCTATCGGCTGTGATTAAAAAGACGTTTTTCTTTCCGGCTAAGGAACGCTTTCTGGTCAGGAAAAGGCGCCCAGGGCTTGGTCCCTCGAGCAGAGGAACATCTAATCCCAGGGCCCGGAGCCACTTTATCAGCCGGCCGATGGTCTTGTCTCCGGAAAGGAGGATTCTTGAGCTGGTGGCCATTGAAAGGCGACTTGTTTGATCCATCAATAAATAAAATAAATAAGTTTGGCCTTCGCCTTCTGATTAGAAGTAAGATAAAAACTCCTCTGAGGAAAAGCCAGGACAGGGAGGATGGAAGTGGGGCAGAAAAGGATAGGCCTCCTAGAGGCCTTGGCTATCGGTGTGGGAGGCATGATCGGGGGCGGTATATTTGCAGTCTTGGGCCTTACCGTGCTTATGGCCTACGGAGCAGCGCCGCTGGCCTTTCTGATTCCTGGGCTTTTGGCCCTGATTACTGCCTACTCTTATGCTAAACTAGCTATCCGTTTCCCCAGCGAGGGAGGAACTATCGAATTTATCGTCCGGGCCTTTGGGGCTGGGGTGCTTCCGGCCTGGCTGAACACCCTCCTGCTGGCCAGCTATGTGATCATGCTCTCCCTTTATGCTTATGCCTTTGGCAGTTACGGGGCCGTTGTTATCAGGGGCATAGAGGATCCTGGCCTGAAAAAAGCCCTTACCGTGGGGATCATCGGCCTGTTTACCGGGTTGAATCTTTTAGGAGCTTATGTAGTGGGGAAGGCCGAGGATTTTATGGTGGCCTTCAAGGTCCTGATCCTTCTCTTCTTCTCCGGTCTTGGCCTTCTGACCTTAAAGATCTCTCGTCTTTCTCCCGCGAGTTATCCCCCTTTTCTTCATATCTTTAGCGGAGGACTGATCATCTTTTTGGCTTACGAAGGCTTTGAACTTATTGCCAACACAGCCCATGATGTCCGGGATCCTGATAAGACCCTCCCGCGGGCTTTCTATGGAGCGGTGATCTTCGTCATCTTTATTTATGTACTTGTGGCCCTGATGGCCGTGGGCAATCTTGATCCCCGCCAGGTGGCTAAGGCCAAGGACTACGTTTTAGCCGAGGCCGCTCGGCCGTTTTTGGGGCGCTTTGGTTTTGGGCTTATTGGAGTGGCGGCCTTGCTTTCGACTGCTTCAGCCATCAATGCGACCCTTTATGGTACGGCCCGGATCAGCTATCTAGTGGCCAGATATGGCGAGCTCCCGCGAATATTTTCTCGAAAGATTTGGCACGGGGCCTATGAAGGTCTGCTCATCTTAGGAGCCTTGACGGTGGTGGCTGCTATGGTCTTTGACCTGGAGAATATTTCTGTAGCTGGAAGCATCGGTTTTTTGTTAGTTTTTGGCGTAGTTAATCTGGCTAACCTTAAATTAGCTAGCCAGACCAAGGCCAATCGATTTTTGGCCGCTCTGGGAGCCGGGGGTGCCTAATTTCGGCGGTAGTTCTCATTGTCCACGATCTGCGGACCAACTCCGCCAATCTTCTTTCCTCGGCCGTGGTTTTAGGGGCCACCTTGATTTTTGAGTTCATCTACCGCTTGGTGACCAAAAGGCGTCTTGCCGAGTTTATAGATTGGCGTCTGCGCGAAAAAGAGGTTTTTCTCCGCCATTTTGAGGATCACCTCCAGGAGATAATTCGAGCT
>NZ_JBPMLP010000050.1:0-15142 GCF_054026695.1 Thermosulfuriphilus sp. | reverse complement strand
GCGTAATCGCCGCCGTCAACGTCGTCTTACCATGATCTATATGACCTATCGTCCCTACATTCACATGCGGCTTCCGACGCTCAAACTTCTTCTTGCTCATTGTCAACCCTCCTTGTAAAGCTGCTAGGCCGCAAGCTTGGCTTTGCGGACAATCTCTTCTGCCAGATTAGCTGGAACTTTCTCATAATGAGAAAATTGCATAGTAAAATTGGCCCGGCCCTGGGTCTTTGAGCGAAGATCTGTAGCATAGCCAAACATCTCTGCCAAGGGCACCAAGGCCTTAATCACTCGAACCCCAGGGCGTTGCTCCATACCCTGGACCTTGCCCCGACGGCCACTAATGTCTCCCAGGACGTCACCGACAAACTCCTCTGGAGTTACTACCTCGAGCTGCATAATAGGCTCAAGGATAACCGGTTTGGCCTTTTGGGCCGCTTCCTTAAAGGCCATTGAACCAGCAATAGCAAAGGCCATCTCCGAAGAATCCACCTCATGATAGCTTCCATCAATCAGAGTGATTTTGACATCGACTACCGGATAGCCAGCAATCACTCCGTGTTCCATGGCCTCTTTGATCCCTTTCTCCACAGCCGGGATGTACTCTTTGGGAATGGCTCCTCCGACAATTGCGTTTACGAACTCAAAACCCTTGCCGGGATTAGGTTCAATAGTGATCTTCACATGACCATACTGCCCTCGACCACCGGTCTGTTTGATGTATTTACCCTCAGCCTCAGCAGAAGCGGAAATGGTCTCCCGGTAGGCCACCTCCGGACGCCCCACATTGGCCTGAACCTTAAACTCTCGGGTCAGGCGGTCAACGATGATCTCCAGATGGAGCTCGCCCATGCCAGAAATAAGGGTCTGGCCAGTTTCGTGATCCGTGCGAACCTGGAAGGATGGATCCTCTAAGGCAATTTTCTGAAGGGCTACAGCCAGCTTCTCCTGATCGGCCTTGGTCTTGGGTTCGATAGCAATAGCGATAACCGGCTCGGGAATATCTAGGGATTCAAGCTCAATAGGATGAACTTCATCACAGAGGGTGTCCCCTGTGGTCGTATTCCTTAGACCAAGGGCGGCAACAATCTCCCCGGCCTCGGCCTCTTTGATCTCCTCTCGTTTATTAGCATGCATCTTGACCAACCGGCCAATCCGCTCTCGTTTCCCCTTAGTGGCGTTATAGACCGTCTCCCCTGTGGCCAAACGTCCAGAATAGACGCGCAGGAAAGTGAGGGTCCCCACATAGGGATCAGTCATAATCTTAAAGGCCAAGGCAGCAAGGGGAGCTTCTGGGTCAGCTGGACGTTCCTCTACCTCGCCGGTCTTGGGATTAAGCCCTTTTATAGGAGGAATATCCAAGGGGCTGGGAAGGTAGTCAATTACTGCATCAAGAAGGGGCTGAATCCCCTTGTTTTTAAAGGCCGAACCACAAAGAACCGGCACCGCTTCAAGATTTACAGTGGCCCGTCGAACAACGACCTTGATCTCCTCTTTGGAGATCTCTTCCCCTTCGATGTACTTCTCCATTATGGAATCATCAAGGTCGGCCAGGGCCTCAATGAGTTTGGTCCGAGCCTCTTCGTACTCCTCACGAAGAGAGTCGGGAACCTCTTCAAAGTGGTACTTGGCCCCTAAAGTTGACTCGTCCCAAACCACAGCCCGTTCCTCGATAAGGTCGATCACCCCCCGGAAGGAATCCTCAGCCCCATAGGGAATCTGAAGAGGAAGAGGATTAGCAGCCAATCTGGTACGCATCTGCTCCACACAACGGAAAAAGTCCGCCCCTACCCGGTCCATCTTATTGATAAAAGCTATCCGGGGGACACCATACTTGTCCGCCTGACGCCAGACGGTCTCACTCTGAGGTTCAACCCCGCCGACAGCACAGAAGACGGCGATCACCCCATCGAGGACTCGCAGAGAGCGCTCCACCTCGATGGTAAAGTCCACATGGCCAGGGGTATCGATGATATTAATTTGATGCCCTTTCCAGAAGCAGGTTGTAGCTGCCGCCGTAATGGTAATCCCCCGCTCCTGTTCCTGTTCCATAAAGTCCATGGTGGCTGTACCTTCATGGACTTCTCCTATCTTGTGGGAGCGGCCAGTATAATAGAGGATTCGCTCCGTGGTAGTCGTCTTGCCAGCATCAATATGGGCCGCGATCCCGATGTTTCTAAGTTTTTTAATTCTGTCTCGATATGCCTTTCCTGCCATGATCTAACCAATCCCTCCAAACCAGTTTAAAAACAAAAAATCCCCTTTGTTAGCCAAAGAGGACCAAGATGCCTCTTTTTTAAAAATCCGCTACCAGCGGTAGTGAGCAAAGGCCCGATTGGCCTCTGCCATCCGGTGAGTATCTTCCCTCTTTTTTATAGCTGCCCCACGATTGTTGTAGGCATCAAGAATTTCAGCGGCCAGCCTCTCGACCATGGTCTTCTCCCCACGGTTGCGGGCCGCAGCCAGAATCCAGCGGATGGCTAGAGCCCGCTGACGATCCGGCCGAACTTCTACCGGCACCTGGTAAGTAGCTCCCCCCACCCGCCGGGAACGAACTTCAAGGAGAGGCTTAACATTCTCTATGGCCTTCTCAAAAACCCTGTAGGGATCCTCCCCCTTAAGCCTCTCACCAACCCGCTCTAAGGCCTCATAGAAAATCCGTCTGGCAACGGACTTTTTTCCATCCCACATAAGATAGTTGATAAATTTGGCCGCCAGAACACTGCCATACTTAGGATCTGGCGGAACCTCTCTTTTGGGAACAGGTCCTTTCCTTGGCATAACCTCACCCGCTTACTTAGGTCTTTTAGCTCCGTACTTAGAACGCGATTTACGACGATCAGCAACCCCGGCCGCATCAAGAGTGCCCCGAATTATCTTGTAACGCACACCGGGAAGATCCTTAACACGGCCCCCTTTAACCAAGACCACCGAGTGTTCTTGTAGATTGTGGCCCACCCCTGGTATGTAAGCCGTAACCTCAATCCCATTGGTAAGCCGAACACGAGCCACTTTCCGCAGGGCCGAATTGGGTTTCTTGGGCGTGGTCGTGTAGACCCGAACACACACCCCACGGCGCTGAGGGCACCCCTGGAGAGCCGGAGTCTTAGGACGACGCTTGATCTTCTCTCTGCCGAAACGGACTAACTGGTTAATTGTCGGCATAACTTCTCCTTCACCCTGTGCCCTTAAGATAGAGGCACGGTTTTATATCTGGTAAGCCAGACTTTGTCAAGGGGACCAAGTGGTCCCCTTGGTCAAGGCCTTCTAGTTTCCGGCAACAGATTGGGCCTCACGTTGCTGATAGAAAACCCGACCAGTGCCGGCAGGGATAAGCCGGCCCATAATAATGTTCTCTTTGAGACCACGCAAGTAGTCGATTTTACCGGCTACCGAGGCATCAGTAAGGACTTTAGTGGTCTCCTGGAAGGAGGCCGCCGAGAGGAAACTCTCTGTAGAGAGAGAGGCCTTGGTTATCCCCAAGACCAAAGGCTCGGCCACCGCCGGACGTCCACCCTGGGCAAGCACTCGCTCATTTTCTTCCTCAAAGCGGTAGCGCTCGACTTGCTCGCCAAGCATAAAGTTAGTATCTCCGACCTCCTTAATCTTCACTTTACGCATCATCTGACGGACGATAACCTCGATATGTTTGTCGTTGATCTTAACCCCTTGGAGTCGATAGACCTCCTGGATCTCGTCAACCAAATAGCGAGCCAACTCCTTGATGCCTTTGACTTTAAGGATGTCGTGAGGATTCAGAGAACCATCCATAAGAGGTTCGCCAGCCCGGACATAATCCCCTTCATGGACAGCAATGTGCTTACCTCGGGGAATGAGATACTCTTTGGGCTCTCCAATCTCCGGAGTGATGATAATCCGCCTTTTCCCCTTTACGTCCTTACCGAAAGAAACCACCCCATCAATCTCACTGATAATAGCATACTCTTTAGGCTTTCTGACCTCAAAGAGCTCGGCCACCCGAGGCAGACCGCCGGTGATATCCTTGGTCTTGGTGGTCTCTCGGGGGATACGGGCAATGACGTCTCCGGCGTGGACATAATCGCCTTCATTTACCGTAATAATCGCCCCTACCGGTAACTGATACCGAGCTTCCCCCTTGCCATCCGGAAGTTTTGCCGTCCGCCCGCTATCGTCCTTAATAGAGATACGCGGCCGATACTCCGACTGTTTGAACTCCACAATGATTTTTGAGGCCTTACCAGTAATGGGATCAACCTTTTCCTGCATGGTCACCCCTTCGATGATGTCCCCAAACTTGACCTTTCCGGAGACCTCAGTGACGATCGGGGTGGTGTATGGATCCCACTCGGCTAAAATCTGGCCAGGTTTTACCTTCTGGCCTTCATCAACCAGGACCTTAGCCCCGTATATTATAGGATATCTCTCCCTCTCACGACCATCTGGGGTAACGATAGCGATTTCACCATTACGGTTCATGGCTACCAAATATCCGGCCACTGAACGCACAGCCTTAAGATTGATAAAACGAACAAGGCCCTCTCCCCGGGCCCGGTGCTCACTCTGCTCTGCCGCCCGGCTAGCAGTACCACCGATGTGGAAGGTCCGCATGGTAAGCTGGGTACCAGGCTCTCCAATGGACTGGGCAGCAATAATACCGATGGCCTCACCTATCTCCACTAAACGCCCCTGAGCTAAATCCCGACCATAACACTTGACACAAACACCACCCTTGGATCGACAGGTAAGTACCGAACGGATCATTACCCTTTCGATCCCAGCCTCTTCGATCTTGCGAACTCCCTCTTCGGTGATCTCCTCATTGGCAGGAATGAGGACCTCACCGGTAACTGGATCGATCACATCCTCAAGGGCCACCCGACCCAGGACCCGGTTACCTACCCGTTCAATGATTTCACCACCTTCAATGAGATGGCCAATTTCAATTCCGTCAATGGTGCCGCAATCCTCTTCTACAATGGTGCAGTCTTGAGCCACATCCACCAGCCGGCGGGTAAGATAACCAGAATTGGCGGTCTTTAAGGCCGTATCCGCCAAACCCTTACGGGCTCCGTGAGTGGAGATAAAGTATTCAAGAACGGTGAGCCCCTCGCGAAAGTTGGAGACAATCGGGGTCTCAATAATCTCGCCGGTGGGCTTGGCCATAAGTCCCCGCATCCCGGCAAGCTGTCGAATCTGATCTTTAGAACCTCGAGCTCCGGAGTCAGCCATCATGAAGATAGGATTAAAGCTCGGGCCTTCAATGGTCTTACCATCCGGACCCCGGAAATAATCCACCGAAAGCTCGTCCATCATCTCCGAGGCTATCTGATCAGTAACCCTGGCCCAGATGTCCACTACCTTATTGTAACGCTCACCATCTGTGATGAGTCCCTCTTCGTACTGGCGCCAGATCTCAGCCACCTCGGCCTGGGCCTTCTCAATAATCTCTTCCTTCCTGACCGGGATGGTCATGTTGTGAACGGCAATAGACATGGCGGCAATAGTCGAATACTTGTAGCCCAGGTCTTTCATCTTATCTGAGAAGATGACCGTCTTTTTAATCCCTGAACGGCGGTAAGCCAGATCTACCAGACGCTGAAGGTCCTTCTTCCGCATAACCTTGTTGACTTCAGAGAAGGGTATCTCCTCAGGAAGGATCTCAGCAAAAAGAACCCTGCCCACCGTAGTCTCAAGCAGTTCTCCATCTAGACGGACCTTAATCCGGGCCTGAAGATCAACAGCCCCGGCATCATAGGCCACCCGGACCTCCTCTAGGCTATTGAAGACTTTTCCCTCCCCGCGAACAAAAGGACGGGCCTGGGTCATATAATAGATACCTAAGACAATGTCCTGGGTCGGATAAACGATAGGGGCTCCATGGGCCGGAGAGAGAACGTTGTTAGTGGAGAGCATCAATACCCGGCACTCTGTCTGGGCCTCCACCGAAAGGGGCACATGGACGGCCATCTGGTCGCCATCAAAGTCTGCGTTGTAGGCCACGCAGACCAAGGGGTGAAGCTGGATGGCCTTGCCTTCAATCAGGATGGGTTCAAAGGCCTGAATGCCTAAACGATGAAGGGTCGGGGCCCGATTAAGCATAATCGGATGCTCTTTGACAATCTCATCCAGGGCATCCCAGACCTCCGGAGCCTCCTTCTCCACCATTTTCTTGGCGCTTTTAATAGTGGTCACATAGCCCCTTTGTTCAAGCCAGTGATAGATAAAGGGTTTAAATAGCTCAAGGGCCATCTTTTTGGGGAGACCACACTGATGGAGACGCAACTCAGGGCCAACAACGATCACCGATCGTCCAGAATAATCCACCCTTTTACCCAAAAGGTTCTGACGAAAACGTCCCTGTTTACCTTTGAGCATATCGGAAAGGGACTTAAGAGGACGCTTATTGGGACCGGTAACCACTCGTCCCCGACGACCATTGTCAAAAAGAGTATCTACCGCCTCCTGAAGCATCCGCTTCTCATTGCGGATGATGATATCGGGAGCATCCAGATCAAGGAGTCTCCGAAGACGATTGTTCCGGTTGATGACCCGCCGGTAGAGATCATTGAGATCACTGGTAGCAAAGCGCCCCCCCTCAAGGGGCACCAAAGGACGCAAATCCGGAGGAATGACCGGGATGACATCAAGGATCATCCATTCCGGTCGGTTACCACTCTCCTTAAAGGCCTCAACAACCCGAAGGCGCTTGCCAAGCTTCTTGCGTTTGGCCTCACTCTTGGTGGCCTGCATCTCGGCCCGAAGGCTGTCAGCCAGCTCATTAAGATCAATCCGAGCTAGAAGCTTGCGGATGGCCTCTGCTCCCATCCCCACCTCGAAGGTCCCAGGGCCCAATTCATCAAGCTTGCGGTAATACTGATCCTCGGTAAGGATGGTTCCTATCGGGAGAGAAGGTTCAGAGCTTTCTGTCACAACATAGCTTTCAAAATAAAGAACTCTTTCTAGTTCCTTGAGGGTCATGTCTAGAAGGCTTCCCACCTTTGAGGGAATACTTTTCATGAACCAGATGTGGGCCACAGGACTGGCCAACTCGATGTGGCCCATCCTCTCCCGACGGACCTTGCTCTGAATGACCTCAACTCCACACTTCTCACAGATTACGCCCCGGTGCTTCATGCGCTTGTATTTGCCGCAGAGACACTCATAATCCTTCACGGGGCCAAATATCTTGGCGCAGAAAAGACCATCTCTTTCCGGTTTGAAGGTCCGATAATTTATGGTCTCCGGTTTCTTAACCTCTCCATGACTCCATTCCCTGATTTTTTCCGGAGAGGCAATAGCAATCCGGACGGCCCTGATATTCATGGGATCCTTGGGTTTGGTAAAAAAAGTGAAAAGATCTTCCACCCTTATCACCCCTTTTTAGTCTTCTATTAGTTCCACATCGAGGCAAAGGCCCTGGAGTTCCTTAACCAGAACGTTAAAGCTCTCTGGAAGACCTGCCTCGAGGAAGTTATTACCCTTGACAATGCGTTCATACATCCTTGTCCGGCCGGCGACATCGTCGCTTTTGACCGTCAGGAACTCCTGAAGGGCGTAAGCGGCTCCATAGGCCTCCATGGCCCAGACCTCCATCTCTCCCAACCGCTGGCCTCCAAATTGGGCCTTTCCACCCAGGGGCTGTTGGGTAACCAGAGAGTAAGGTCCAGTGGAACGAGCGTGGATTTTATCATCCACCAGATGATGAAGCTTCATTATGTACATGTAACCTACAGTAACCGGCTCCTTATAAGGCTCCCCGGTAAGGCCATCGTAAAGGACTGTCTGCCCTGTTTCCGGAAGCCCAGCCTCTACTAACCAACGGCGAATCTCTTCCTCACTGGCACTGTCAAACACCGGGCAGGCAACCTGAACCCCGGCATCAAAGGCCTTAGCCAACTCCAGGATCTCTTCATCGGTCTTACCCTCAAGAAGGGCCGCTAGTTCTTTAGGAGAAAAAAGTTTAGCCAGTTTTTCCTTTATGGCTGCTACCTGATAACTTTGGGCCAGACGAGCAATCTGTTGTCCAAGACCTTTGGCAGCCCACCCCAAGTGGGTCTCCAGGATCTGGCCAATATTCATCCGGGAAGGGACTCCCAAGGGTGAGAGAATTACCTCCACCGGAGTACCATCGGCCAGATAAGGCATATCTTCCACGGGGACAACCTTTGAAAGCACGCCCTTATTACCGTGACGACCGGCCATCTTATCACCAGGCTGGAGCTTACGCTTCATGGCGATGAAGACTTTGACGGTTTTAATCACTCCTGGCGGAAGCTCATCGCCCTTTTTGACACGATTGATCCGAGCCTCAAACTCCCGGCGGATCTCTTGGACCTTCTGCTCATAACGCTGAAGGATCTCTTCCACAACGGGGTCGGGTCGGCCCTTCTCCGCAGCGGCAAGTTCTTTGATCCTGGCAAAGGAGAGCTTCTCAAGGACCTCAGCTGTGATCACCTCTCCCTTGTTAAGGAGAACCTCCGAGCGAGGCCCCTTAACCGTAAGGGAAGCCGGACGCCCAACCAAAAGACGCTCCAGACGTTTAAGGGTGGAGCGCCGGACGACCTCAAGGTAGTCCTCCTGGTCTTTAAGAAGTCGGGCGATCTCCTGGTCTTCAATACTCTTAGCCCGGGCATCTTTTTCGGTACCTTTTCGGCAGAAGACCTTGGCATCGATGACGATACCCTCAATCCCCGGGGGAACCCGAAGGGAGGTATCTTTGACATCACTGGCCTTCTCCCCGAAGATGGCCCGAAGGAGCTTTTCCTCAGGGGACAGCCGGCTTTCTCCCTTGGGAGTCACCTTGCCCACCAGAATATCGCCGGCCTTAACATAGGCCCCAATCTTTACAATCCCGCTGTCGTCGAGATTCTTTAGGGCCTCCTCCCCTACGTTTGGAATATCTCTGGTGATCTCCTCCTTGCCCAGCTTTGTCTCCCGGGCTACACACTCAAACTCCTCAATATGAACCGAGGTATAGACATCATCCTGGACGAGCTTTTCACTGATGATAATGGAGTCCTCAAAGTTGTATCCTCGCCAAGGCATGAAGGCCACCAAGACGTTGCGACCCAGAGCCAGCTCTCCACCTTCGGTTGCCGGGCCATCGGCCAGTACCTGACCCTTTCTAACCCTCTGGCCCTTTTTCACCAAGGGCTTCTGGTTGAAGGTGGTATTCTGGTTAGACTTGCGGTACTTGACCAGCTTGTAGATCTCTACCTCAGGGGGTTCGTCTTCATCTTCCCCTTCATAACGGACAACGATCCTGGTGGCATCAACATCTTCCACCACCCCATCCCTTTTAGCCAAAATGACATTTCCAGAATCCCGGGCCACAATGGCCTCCATCCCTGTGCCCACCAACGGGGCCTCGGTCTTGATCAGGGGGACGGCCTGACGTTGCATGTTCGATCCCATAAGGGCCCGGTTAGCATCGTCATGTTCCAAGAAGGGAATAAGGCTAGAGGAGACACTGACCACCTGGGTAGGAGTTAGGTCAACAAAGCGGACATCCTCGGCCCGGGCCATGATAAACTCTCCCGCTTTTCTAGCCGGGACAAGATCCTGGGCAATACGCCCGTTTTCGTCAATCTTAATGGTCGCCTGGGCGATGACATGATCCGCCTCCTCTAGGGCACTCAAATAGCGGATCTTCTCTGTCACCCGACCATCGACCACCTCTCGGTAGGGAGTCTCAATGAAACCATACCGATTTACCCGGGCATAAGTAGCCAGGGAGACTATCAAACCAATATTGGGGCCTTCTGGAGTCTCAATGGGACAGATCCGGCCATAGTGGGTAGGGTGGACATCTCGGACCTCAAAACCAGCCCGTTCCCGAGAAAGACCCCCAGGCCCCAAGGCCGAAAGACGTCTTTTATGGGTCATTTCAGAGAGCGGATTGGTTTGATCCATAAATTGAGAAAGCTGACTCGAGGCAAAGAATTCCCTCACTGCGGAAGAAACCGGCTTGGGATTGATGAGATCATTAGGCATCAAGGTCTCAACTTCTTGAAGAGTCATCCGCTCTTTGATGGCCCGCTCCATCCGCACCAAGCCGATCCTATACTGGTTCTCCACTAGCTCACCCACTGAGCGAACCCGCCGGTTTCCCAGGTGATCAATATCATCTACCGGCCCTTGGGTGTCTTTGAGCCAAATAAGGTGCTTGACTGCGGCCAGGATATCCTCCTTGGTGAGGACCCGAACATTGAGGGGAATATCAAGCCCCAATTTGTGGTTGATCTTATAGCGGCCCACCTCAGAAAGGTCGTAGGTCTCAGGGGCAAAGAAAAGACTGTGGAAAAACGTCTTAGCAACCTCCAAGGTTGGAGGGCTAGAGGGGCGAAGACGCTTGTAGATCTCAAGAAAGGCCTCTTCTTGGGTTTTTGCCTTATCCAGCAAAAGAGTGTTACGAATCGACGGGCTTACCTTGATCCCATCAATAAAAAGACAGTCAACCTCTGTAATCCCTTTCTCTCTTAAGAGATCCAAGGTTTCTTTCTTGATTACCTCGTTGGCCCCAAGGACAACCTCCCCGGTCTGGGGATCAACCACGTCGCGGGCGACAACTTTGCCCAAAATCTCCACCTCATCTACAGGAATAACCTCCAGACCGGCCTCCAGAATCTTTCTTAAGGCCGGTCTTGTTACCTTGCGCCCCTTTTTGACTAAAACCTCGCCGGTTTCTGGATGAAGGATCTCCAGACTCACTTTCTGCCCCATGAGGACTTCAGGCGAGACCTTCTTAAAAACCTTGGTGGTTTTAATGATGTAGGTCTCAGCCTGATAAAAATAGGAAAGAATATCCTCCGTAGTGAGCCCTAGAGCCTTAAGAAGGGTGGTCACCGGGAACTTCCGCCGACGATCAATGCGAACGTAAAGATTCTCTTTGGTATCAAACTCAAAATCCAGCCAAGAGCCCCGGACCGGAATGATTCGCGAAGAGTAAAGGATCTTGCCTGTAGTGTGGCTCTTGTCTTTGTCGTGATCAAAAAAGATCCCCGGGGACCGCTGAAGTTGATTAACCACCACCCGCTCGGTCCCGTTGACAATAAATGTCCAATGGGGAGTCATCAGAGGGATGTTGCCAAAGTAGATCTCCTGCTCCTTGATATCACGAATACTTTGGGCCCCAGTCTCCTTGTCTATGTCGTAAGAAAGAAGGCGAACCGTAATCTTCACCGGAGCCTCATAGGTAATCCCCTTCTCCAGACACTCTTCAGGAGTGTATTTGGGCTCACCAATACTGTAACTGACAAACTCCAGAGAAGAAGCGCCGGTGAAGTCCTTAATTGGGAAGACGCTTTTAAAAGCCCCCTGGAGTCCAACCTCGTCGCGAACATCCGGCTCCACTTCCCTTTGGAGAAAGCGGGCATAAGACTCCCTCTGAAGGGCAATAAGATAAGGGACATCAACTATTTTTTCTACTGTGCCGAAATTTTTACGAACTCTGGCCACCATAATTCTCTTGTATGCCCCCCTTTTTGGGTTTTGACCTGGTTTAGCAAAAATAAACGGGGATGACAGGAGAAACCTCCCCTGTCATCCCAGATACCAGCCTGTTTCAGGACAAAATTACTGAATTTCTACGGTGCCACCAACCTCTTCGATCTTCTTCTTGATCTCTTCAGCCTCTTCCTTGGAAACACCGGTCTTGAGAGGCTTCGGAGCACTTTCAACCAGCTCCTTGGCCTCTTTAAGCCCCAGGCCTGTAATAGCCCGGACCTCTTTAATAACCTTGATCTTCTGGCTACCGGCCTCTTTGAGGATGACATCAAACTCCGTCTTCTCCTCGGCCGGAGCCGCAGCTGCCCCTGCCGCCGGGGCTGCCGCTGCCGCTACAGCCACAGGAGCCGCCGCAGAGACCCCAAACTTTTCTTCAAGTTCCTTGATAAACTCCGAAAGCTCAAGAACCGTCATATTGGAGATAAACTCGATCACTTCTTCTTTGGTTACAGCCATCTTTGCTTCCTCCTCATCTAAAATATTTTAGGCAGCCCCGCTCTGGGCCTTCTTTTCTTTGATCGCCTCAAGGGCAAACAAGAACTTCTGAAGTATTCCAGACATGAGCCGGACAAATTTGGCCGGCGGTCCCTGGAGGACCGAAAGCATCTGGGCCAGGAGAACCTCTTTACTCGGCAGGGTGGCCAAGGAGGCTACTTCCTCAGCCGAAATCCCCTTACCCGAAAGAACCCCTCCTCTGACAACAAATTTTTTATTCTCCTTGGCAAACTCAGTGAGGATTTTGGCCACTGCCACCGGATCCTCATAGGCGATAGCCACCGCTGTAGCCCCTTCGATATAGTCATTAAGAGGCTCAACTGGAGTCTCCCGAGAAGCCAAGCGCAGAAGGGTGTTCTTGACCACCTGATAATGAGTATTTTCTTGGCGAAGCTTCCGGCGAAGCTCGGTCATCTGGGCTACCGTAAGGCCTTCTATCCCGGTGACAAAGACCGCCTGGGCCTGAGTAAAACGGTCCCGCAGATCAGCAACAAGTTTTTCTTTTTCCGGTCTTCTAAGCAACTTTTCCCCCCCTTTCCTTTGACATTTTGGATGTCAAAGGCAGAGGTACTCCCGGGCACTGTCTCGGTAGGCTGGAGGCCTCCAATTAAACACCTGGGGTGTACCTACTGTCTTTGACAATGCCACGCCAAGGACCTATTCAGAACGCTGACGTAAAAGATTTGATACGTCGGCCGGATCAACCTTGATCCCAGGCCCCATGGTCGTGGATATAGTAATTCCTTTAATATACTGCCCTTTAGCTGAAGCAGGCTTAAGCCTCAATAAGGTCTCAAAAAGAGCAGCCAGATTCTCCAGTATCTTCTCCGGCCCAAAGGACACACGCCCCACCGGGGCGTGAATGACTCCACCTTTATCTACCCGGAAATCGATCTTTCCTCCCTTGATTTCCTTAACTGCCTTGGCCACATCAAAGGTAACTGTCCCCGTCTTGGCATTAGGCATAAGCCCCCGAGGGCCAAGGATCTTACCAATCCGCCCCACAAGGGGCATCATGTCCGGAGTAGCCACGGCCTTGTCGAATTCCAGCCAACCCTCCTGGATCTTTTTGATGAGATCCTCGGCCCCTACCACATCAGCTCCAGCCTCCTCAGCCTCCTTGGCCTTTTCTCCTTTGGCAAAAACAGCTACCCTGGGAGCCTTCCCCGTACCATGAGGAAGGACAACCGAACCTCGGATCATCTGGTCTGCCTGACGGGGATCAACCCCCAGATTCACAGCCACATCGACACTTTCATCAAACTTGGCATAGGCTGTCTCCAGAGCCAGCTTGACTGCCTCCTCAAAGGAGTACTTTTTGGTCCGATCAACCTTGGCTTTGGCCTCTATATACTTTTTCCCCTTGCTTGCCATATCCTTTACCCCTAGTCGACAATCTCTATTCCCATACTTTTAGCCGTGCCCTCAATAGTTCGAACCGCAGCCTCAAGATCCTTGACATCAAGGTCCGGCATCTTCAGACGGGCAATCTCCTCAACCTGCTGGCGCTTCACCCGACCGACAATCTCCCGTTTTGGAGTATGGGCCCCTTTTTCAATGCCGGCTGCCTTAAGAAGAAGGACAGAAGCCGGGGGAGTCTTAGTGATAAAGGTAAACGAACGATCGGCATAAATAGTGATTACCACAGGAATAATCATCCCTTCTTGGCCCTTAGTCTTGGCGTTAAAGGCCTTACAGAACTCCATGATATTTACGCCGTGCTGACCAAGGGCCGGCCCCACCGGCGGAGAAGGTGAAGCCTGTCCGGCAGGGATTTGAAGCTTGACTGTAGCAATTACCTTTTTGGCCATTGTTGCACCCCTATCGACTCTCGTTATGTTCTATGGCCCGAAGTGGCAAAGCAGGGGGGAAGAAAGGCCCTAGATCTTGGTGACATGGGAGAACTCAAGTTCCACCGGAGTCTCCCGTCCGAAGATGCTTACCAAGACCCGAACCTTTCCTTTCTCTGGTTTGACCTCATCTACCACTCCGTGGAAGTTGGCAAAAGGACCCTCAATGACCCGAACCCGATCACCAGGTTCAAACTCATATTTGGGACGGGGCTTGACGGCCCCTTCCCGAACCCGGTCAATAATCTTCTGGGCCTCTTCCTCGGGAAGTGGTATGGGCTTCTGCCCCCCCACAAACCCTGTCACTTTGGGCGTGTTCCTTACTAAATGCCAGGTTTCATCGTTCAGTTCCATCTTTACTAGAATGTAGCCAGGATAAAAACGGCGAGACGTGGTCCGCTTCTCTCCCTTGACAATCTCTATAACCTTTTCAGTAGGAACCAGAATCTCGGAGAAAAATTCCTCCTTGCCAAATTGCTTGATCCGTTCCTCCAAGGCCTTCTTGACCTTTTCCTCGAAGCCAGAATACGTATGAACAATATACCAACGATGTGCCATTTGCGCTTCAACCTTAATATTCAACCCTTAATAGATAAGAAACTGAACCAACTTAGAAAGAAGAGTATCTATCAATCCCAAATAAACGGAAACAAACAAAGTAAAACTAATTACAGCCACTGTAGTCTGGGTAGTCTCTTTCCGAGAAGGCCAAGTTATACGTCTAAATTCGATTTTAACCTCTTTTAAAAACTGACCTGCTCGCTCAAGAAATTGGGTCTTCTCGGTCCTTTTTAAGGGTAGGACCTTTTCCGGGGCCTCCTTGGGAGCCTTTTTAGACTTGGTCTTGGGTGTAACCTTCTTTTTGGCCTTCTTTACCCGGGCCACTTTGCCTCCTCTCCTCAAAAAGCACAAAAATGGCAGGCCAGGAGGGATTTGAACCCCCAACCCCCGGATTTGGAGTCCGGTGCTCTGCCGTTAGAGCTACTGGCCTGCAGAACTACCTCTTAAGCCTTTGTCTCCTTATGGATAGTGTGACGGCGATCAAAAGGACAGTATTTGCGCAACTGAAGCTTATCCGGCGTGTTACGCTTATTCTTTGTAGTGATATAATTCCGGCGCTTACACTCAGTACACTGAAGAAAGATATTAATTCTAGCCTCCCCCTTCTTGGCCATACCTAAACCCCTTACTCAATAACCTTGGTGACCACACCAGCTCCTACCGTCCGACCACCTTCCCGAATCGCAAACCGCAAACCCTCCTCCATCGCCACAGGCTTGATCAACTGAACCTCTAACTCCACATTGTCACCA
>NZ_JBPMLP010000049.1:0-18143 GCF_054026695.1 Thermosulfuriphilus sp. | reverse complement strand
CAGCCCTAATGTCGTTTACCAACGGGAGGGTAATCATACCGTCTGTGCGGACAATGATTTCACTACGAGAAAGATCAGGCTCGTGCCAGACAAGAATCTCCAAAACATCTCCAGGACCAATGGTATAAGGGGCCTCTTTTTCAGCCCATACAAATCCACCAGAAAACAAGAAAAGGAATACCAATCCCTGAATTCCTAGACTCTTCAGGTCTTTTATGATCATCTATCCTCCTCCAGAGATTTTCTCATTCTAGCGAGATATTCTTCCCATTCTATCGGCAAAAGATACTTTTTCTTGGTGTTACATTCCTTGCAGGCCGGAACAAGGTTTTCCTTGACCGAAACCCCTCCCCTTGAAAGGGGGATCACATGATCCATGGTCAATTCTGAAGGATGGACTCTCCGGCCGCAGTAGTGACATCGGCCACTGGCACAACGTCTTCGCCACCAGCGAGTGGCCCGAAGACGTCTGGCCTTCTGCTTCTCCCTCTTGATATGTTCTTCATCGACAAAAAACATGTTTTTTTATTTTACTTCTTCGGCCAACTCCTGGGAACGGCGGGTAGCAGCCTCCACGGCCTCAAAGATGATACCTTTAAACCCGGCCCGTTCCATCTCCTTAAGACCAGCAATAGTCGTCCCGCCAGGAGAGGTAACCATAGCCTTTAATTGATAGGGATCCTTAGACGTCTCCTTGGCCAGACGAGCAGCTCCCAAAACGGTTTGGATGGCCAATCTCTCGGCCTGAGGCCTAGGCAGACCGACCCTTACCCCAGCATCTATAAGCCCCTCAATAAAAGCAAACACATAGGCAGGTCCCGAGCCCGACAGGCCAGTGACGGCATCAAGATAGGCCTCTGGAAGGGAGAGGGCCTCTCCAATGGCCGAAAAAATATTCATGGCTGCGTCAAGGTCTTCTTCTGTAGCTGCCTTTCCCGGAGAAAGGACGCTCATGGCCTCAAGAACAAGGGCCGGAGTGTTGGGCATGACACGGACAACTCTTGTTCCCTCAGGAAGTTTGCCTTCAAGAAAGGAAAGGGGGATCCCGGCAGCAATGGAAATTATAAGATGATCTGCCGTTACCTCCGGAGCTATCTCCTCCAACACTCGGGCCATAACCTGAGGTTTTACCGCCAGAATTATGATTCTCGTCCGGACAAGAATCTCCCTGTTTTCCGAGGAGACATAAACGCCGTAGGTATCCCTCAGGTAAATGCGGCGCCCCTCAAGGGGCTCAGAGACGGCAATGTTCTCTGTGCCTGCTATTCCGCTGGCCAGGATACCCTTAATCAGGGCCTCGGCCATCTGACCTCCACCAATAAAACCAATCTTTTCCATATTATCCCCCTGTAACTATTAATTTCTTCTCTCCTAGCACTTAGGCCTCTAGATAACAAGAAACAGAAGAAAAATTTTAAATTGACAAATAGCCAAAATTAGCTAAAAAGGGGCTTCTATTTTTAAAAGAACAGGAGTCTATCCATGAAACCAGAAGAGTGTGTCATTTACCACAGTGGCCTCAAAGGAGCTGAGACCTGTTTTGGAGAGTTGGCCCAGAGAACAGGAGTCAAAGAAGTCGTTTTTACTTACAAAGGGCATCGTCCTGATAGGGCCCAAAATCTGACTGTCCTCTCCGAAGAAGAACTTAAACGAGGCGATATAAGTATGGAGTTGGTCTCCCGGATGATGAA
The DNA here is from genome assembly GCF_054026695.1 of Thermosulfuriphilus sp. Lineage (NCBI taxonomy): Bacteria > Pseudomonadati > Thermodesulfobacteriota > Thermodesulfobacteria > Thermodesulfobacteriales > Thermodesulfobacteriaceae > Thermosulfuriphilus > Thermosulfuriphilus sp. Next base: position 16,452 of record NZ_JBPMLP010000049.1, on the reverse strand, counting down.
GAGAAATTATGCCAAACCAGATAAAATCCGAAAGATCCTTCAGGTTATCTTCCATATGGTCAACAAGGGCTATCAGGTCTTCATCGTGGGAGAGATCCTCGACAACGACACAGTAAAAGGGGGGACTGGCTGGGCTGCAGAGCTAGCCAAACTTTTCAATCGCCCCCTTCATGTTTTTGATCAGAAGAAAAGGACTTGGTTTAGCTGGAAGGAGGGGCGTTGGGTCGAAGACAGCCCCCGGATTCAGTATCCTACCTTTGTAGGTACAGGAACCCGTCATCTTACAGAGGAAGGACAAAAGGCCATAGAGGAACTCTTTCAAAGATCCTTTAAATAAAAAAGAAAAGGGCCGGCATCTGCCGGCCCTTTTCAGACTTAATCCTCTACAGATATCAAGGGCCTGATCTTCTCAAGCTTTTTGGCCCCGATACCTTTTACCTTAAGAAGGTCATCTACCGACTTAAACGGTCCATGGACTTGGCGATAATCAACTATGGCCTGGGCAGTTTTGGGACCGATTCCAGGCAACAAGTCAAGCTCTGAAACTGTAGCCTTATTGATGTTAGTCCCCGCTGCCCAAACACCGGTTAAAAGAAAGACTATCAGGAAAAAGACGATCCCTAAGACCTGAAGCTTCTTCATCCTACCCACCTCCATCTTAGATTTAGATTGAAAATAAGTTGATATTCATATCGGCTGGAGTTTTGGGGGACTAAAGGTCAAAAATCAGAAAGGAAATTAAAGAAATAAAAAAAGGCCGCATGATGCGGCCTTTTTAAATTTCTCCTGGAGCGGGAAACGGGATTTGAACCCGCGACATCCACCTTGGCAAGGTGGCGCTCTACCACTGAGCTATTCCCGCTCCCTAAAAGCGCTATAAATTATATAGCCTGAGATCAGTCTCTGTCAACCGGCTCTAAGAGTCCTTCTTCTCTGAGGCCTCTTTGGGTTCCCCGGCCTCTTTGATCTCAGAGGTAGCCTCCACCGAAGATTCCGGCCCGACTCTCACCGATCCTTCGGTTGTCTGAAGAGACCCTTTTGTCTCGAGATCGGAAACTTCTCCGCTCTCTGAAGCCTCGGAGGCTGTGGTTTTAGGTTCTTCAGCTACCTTGGGCTCACTTACCTTCGGGGCCATCGAAGGCTGGGATTTTGGACGGCTACGCCTTTTGCGAGACAACGACTCCGTCACCAACTCGATTACTACCAACGGGGCCCCATCGCCCCGGCGAAAACCATATTTAATAATCCGGGTATATCCTCCGTTTCGATCGAGATACCTCTCCCTTATCTCCGTAAAGAGACGCCTGACTACCGCCTTGTCTCGGATAACAGCCAAGGCCTGACGCCGGGCATGTAAAGTGCCTTTTTTGGCCAAGGTCACCATCCTGTCGGCTAGACGACGTAATTCTTTAGCCTTGGCCTCGGTAGTTACCAGACGCTCATGCTCAAAGAGAGAGGTAACCATATTCCGCAACATGGCCTGCCGGTGTGAGGAAGTCCGGCCTAATCTCCGACTAACTTTCCTGTGTCTCATTAGGAAACACCTTCCTTATCCTTGGTCTCTTCTTTATCCTGGGAAGGAGGGGTCCAGTTGTCCAGCTTCATCCCAAACTTAAGCCCCATAGAGGCCAAGATCTCTTTGATCTCGTTGAGTGACTTACGGCCGAAGTTTTTGGTTTTAAGCATCTCGGCCTCGGTCTTCTGAACTAGCTCTCCGATATAGTTTATATTGGCATTCTTTAGGCAATTGGCTGAACGGACAGAAAGCTCAAGTTCATCTACGCGTCTGTTGAGGTGCTCCAGATACGAAGGGGCCTCCTCCTCGGCCTCTTCGGCCGTAGCCGGCTCCGCCGTAGCCTCATCAAAATTTATAAAGATGTTGAGCTGTTCCTTAAGGATTTTGGCCGCATAGGCTACAGCATCATCTGCAGAAACAGTCCCATCTGTCCAAACCTCAAGAACTAAACGGTCAAAGTCAGTGATCCGACCTACCCGGGCCAAGGTAACGTTGAAGTTAACCTTTTTTATCGGTGAAAAGATCGCATCTATGGGGATGACCCCGATAGGTGTCTCCTCTTCTTTGTTCCGCTCTGCCGGAACATAACCCTTACCCCACTTGACAACCATTTCCATCTTCAGACGGCCATCCTTGGTAAGGGTAGCCAAGTAGTGGTCAGGGTTCATGATTTCAATTTCTTCATCCGTCTGAATATCTCCCGCCTTGACCTCCGCCGGACCCTTCTTATCTAAAAAAATAGTCTTGGGAGCCTCACGGAGCATCTTTATCCTGACTCCTTTGAGGTTGAGGACTATGTCGGTGATATCCTCCACCACACCGGGGAGGCTAGTAAACTCGTGCTCCACCCCTTCTATCTTCACGGAGGTAATGGCCGCACCTTGCAAAGAAGAAAGAAGAACTCGCCTCAGAGCGTTCCCCAGGGTGACTCCAAACCCTCTCTCAAGGGGCTCGATCACAAACTTCCCATAATGAGGAAGCTGACTGTCTTCATCTATTACTAAACCCTTGGGCCTGATTAACTCCCGCCAGTTCCGATAAAATGGAATCTTGTGTTCAGACATAAGCCTCTTTTCTCACCCCTTTTATCGTGAGTAGAACTCAACGATGAGCTGTTCCTGGATGGGCATTGTTATATCTTCCCTTACCGGAAAGGCCTTGACCGTCCCTTTAAAGGCCTCTGGCTCAAACTCTAACCACTGCGGTACTCCCCTTCTGGCCACACCTTCCAGGGCCTCCTTAACAAAGGGGTTTTGACGACTCTTTTCCTTGACCTCTATGACATCTCCTATCTTAACCAGGAAGGAAGGGATATCGACCTTTCGCCCATTGACCAGAATATGACCGTGACGGACAAGCTGCCGGGCCTGACGCCTGGAGCTGGCAAACCCCAGCCGATAAACAACATTATCCAGACGGCGCTCAAGAAGGACTAAGAGGTTAGTTCCAGTTAGACCCCTGCGCCGGTCGGCCTCATCAAAATAGCGCCGGAACTGTTTTTCAGACAATCCGTACATTCTTTTAACCTTTTGCTTTTCCCGCAACCGAATCCCGTAGTCAGACATCTTGGCCCGAACCTGAGCCTGACCATGCTGCCCCGGTGGATAGCTCCTCCTCTCAAAGGAACACTTATCTGTATAGCAACGCTCCCCTTTTAGGTAGAGCTTCATCCCTTCCCGACGACACAAACGACACCTTGGTCCTAAATACCGACCCAAAACACAGCCCTCCTTATCTGAAAAATAGGACTACACCCGTCTTCTCTTAGGCGGGCGACAACCATTATGGGGGATAGGAGTAACGTCCTTGATCAGGGTAATCTGGAAACCGGCCGCCTGTAAGGCCCTCAAGGCCGCCTCACGCCCCGGACCAGGGCCCTTAACATAGACCGCCACTTTCCTCATTCCCTGATCCTGAGCCTTCCGAGCAGCAGCCTGAGCCGCCAACTGGGCGGCATAGGGTGTCCCCTTACGAGACCCTTTAAAACCTTCCGTGCCCCCGCTGGCCCAGGCTACCGTATTGCCCTGCTTATCGGTGATGGTGACGATGGTATTATTAAAAGAGGCCTGAATGTGGGCCACTCCCTCGGGGATATTCTTCTTTTCTCTTTTACGACGTTTTCTGGCCATATATCTCCCTCACCTATTTACCTTTCTTCCTCTTACCAATAATAGAACGACGAGGCCCCTTTCTGGTTCGGGCATTAGAGCGGGTCTTCTGACCCCTTACAGGTAGCCCCAGACGGTGTCTCAAACCTCGATAACACCCCATATCCATCAGACGCTTGATATTCATAGAGACTTCACGACGAAGGTCACCCTCAACCTTATATTCATGTTCAATTATAGAACGGATTTTGGTCAATTCCTCGTCGGTAAGATCCTTGGTCTTTTTGTTCCAATCCACACCAGCTTCAGTAAGAATTTTCTGGGCCAGAGTGTGGCCAATACCATAAATGTAGGTAAGAGCGATACAAATCTTCTTATTATCTGGGACATCTACTCCGGCAATCCGAGGCAAGACTCTCCTCCTCCTTTATCCCTGTCTTTGTTTATGACGCGGGTTCTCACAAATAACCCGGACGATTCCCTTACGCTTGATGATCCGACACTTACGACAACGTCTTTTAACCGATGCCCTGACCTTCATGGTTGTGCCTCCCAAACAAACTCTCCGGGGCCGCTACATACCACAGTCTCAAAGATTCTACCAGCCCCTTACTGAGGCTTCTTGCCTCGATAAACAATCCTTCCCCGCGTCAGATCATAGGGGGAAAGTTCTACAGTCACCCTGTCTCCTGGAAGGATTCTGATATAGTGCATTCTCATCCGCCCGGAAATATGGGCCAAGACCTTGTGGCCGTTGTCTAACTCAACCCTAAACATGGCGTTGGGCAAGGTTTCAACCACTGTTCCTTCAACTACAATGGCCTCTTCCTTAGGCATTCTCTTATTCCTCCAGCCGGCTCAAAATTTGTGGCCCCTTAGCAGTAATAGCGACCGAATGTTCAAAATGGGCCGAAAGACTGCGATCTTTGGTTACTGCGGTCCAACCATCGGCCAATATCTCCACCTCAGATCCCCCAACATTAACCATAGGCTCAATAGCGATTACCATCCCCGGCTGAAGCCTGGGCCCCTTGCCCGGACGCCCAAAATTCGGCACCTCCGGACCCTCATGGAGAGAACGTCCCACTCCATGGCCCACAAACTGCCGGACCACTGAAAAACCATGGGCCTCGGCATGGCGCTGGATAGCAGCCGATATATCCTGGACCCGGTTGCCAAAGCGGGCCCGATCAATAGCCAGATCTAGACACTCCCTGGTCACCTTGATAAGCCTAGCCGCCTCTTCTGAAATCCGGCCCACAGGGATCGTCACCGCCGCATCTCCCACATAGCCATCGTAGATGGCCCCAAAATCAAGGCTCACGATATCACCTTCCCGCAGGATCCGCTCCCTGGAGGGAATCCCGTGGACCACTTCTTCGTTTATGGAGACACAAAGGCTAAAGGGGAACCCTCGATAGCCCTTAAAGGCCGGGAGGGCCCCCTTTTCTCGCACCCATTCATCGGCCAGCCGATCAAGATCCCAGGTACTTATTCCTGGAGCAATCACCTCCCGCAGCTTGGCCAGAATCTCGGCAACAATACTATTGGCCACCCGGAGTTTTTCTATCTCCCAGGGGGCTTTAAGTATTATTCCTCTGGCCGTACCCTTCATAGCTGGCCATCTGACAAGCCCCGGCTAGCCCAAGACCTGACATATCCTCTCAAAGATTTCATCAATGCTACCCAAGCCATCTATCCGCCGGAGTAGTCCTTTGCCCTCGTAGTAATCAACCAAAGGCTTTGTCTGATCGTTATAAACCTTTAAGCGATTGCGAACAGTCTCTTCGGTGTCATCGTCTCGCTGATAGAGTTCCCCTCCACAAACATCACACTTACCCTCAACCTTAGGAGGCTTAAATATTACATGATACATCATCCCACACTGCTTACAAGTCCGCCGCCCGGTAAGCCTCTTGACAAGCTCCTCTTCAGGAACATCGATGAGGATTACATGGTCGATCTTACGACCCATCTTCTCAAGAAGCTTATCCAGGGCCTCGGCCTGAGGAACCGTCCGCGGAAAACCATCGAGCATGAATCCTTTTTCACAGTCTGCCTGGGAAAGACGTTCCTCTACCATCCCGATGACGATCTCATCTGGTACCAACTGGCCTTTGTCCATATACTCCTTGGCCTTTTTCCCCAGTTCGGTTTGGTTTTTAAGGTGTTCCCGAAACATATCTCCAGTAGAAATCTGGGGAATTCCGTACTTTTCAACCAGCCTTTTGGCCTGAGTCCCCTTACCAGCACCTGGCGGTCCCAAGAGAATAATGTTCATGGCCCCCTCCTTAAAGCTGAGATTTTAGCGACGGCCCCTGAGCCGCCCCTGCTTCATGAAGCCCTCATAGTGGCGGGTAATCAGATGGGATTCAATCTGGGCCATGGTATCCATGGCAACCCCAACCACAATGAGGAGCGCCGTACCACCAAAGTAAAAAGGCACGTTAAACTTGGTTATCAAAATGGCTGGCAAAACGCAAATAGCCGAGACATAAATAGCCCCGATAACAGTGATCCTGGTCAAAACCCGATCAATAAATTCCGCTGTGGGCCTTCCTGGCCGGATACCTGGGATATAGCCTCCATACTTTTGAAGGTTTTCAGCTACCTCTTCGGGATTGAAGATAATTGCCGTGTAGAAGAAACAGAAAAAGACTATGAGAGCCACATAAAGGGCCTCATAGAGAAAAGACCCCGGCCTTAACTGATTGGCCAAGGTCTGCATAAACTCAAAGGGAACAAAGTTGGCGATGGTGGCCGGAAACATAATAATTGAGGAGGCAAAGATCGGAGGGATAACTCCAGACATATTGACCTTTAAGGGCAAATGGGTTGTCTGCCCCCCATACACTGTCCGCCCCACCGTCCGGCGGGCATAGTGAATGGGAATACGCCGTTGCGCCCGCTCCATAAAGACAATAAAGGCCACCACGGCCACCATCATTACCAACAGAAAGAGCATCAGGGCTGGGTTGATCTCTCCGGTTTTCATAAGACGGAAAGTATTGATGATAGCCGAAGGCATCCGAGCCACAATACCAGCAAAGATAATCAGGGAGATACCGTTCCCTATTCCATGTTCCGTGATTTGTTCTCCCAACCACATAAGAAAAACCGTACCTGTGGTCAGGGTAAGAGTGGTCATCAGCCGAAATTCCCAGCCAGGGTTAAGGACTATCATCTGTCCATTGGGACCGGTCATACTCTCTAGACCAATGGCAATCCCCATACCCTGAACCAGACTAATGGCCACCGTAAGATATCGAGTATAAAAGGCCATCTTCCGGCGACCTTCTGGACCTTCTTTTTTGAGCTGCTCCAGAGTAGGAATAACCACCGTGAGCAATTGGAGGATAATAGAGGCACTAATATAAGGCATGATCCCTAAGGCGCAGACCGACAAACGCCTTAGGGCCCCTCCAGAGAACATATCTACAAAACCAAAAAGGGTACTACCAGCCCGGCTAAAAAGGGCCATCAGGGCGTCGGCATTGATTCCCGGAGTAGGCACTTGGACGGCAATCCGATAGACGGCCAGGGCCAGAAGAGTGAAGAAAATCCGACGCCTCAGTTCTGGAATATTACCCAGGCTCTGAATGCCTGCCGCCATTAATTAGCCCTCCACAAGCTCAATTTGCCCGCCGGCGGCCTGGATCTTCTCCTGGGCCGTCTTACTGACCTTGTGGACCTTCAGGATTATCGGAAAAGAGATCTCCCCATCTCCTAATACTTTAACCCTCAAGGCCTTCCCTTTGAGTAACCGGACCCTCTTTAAGGCCTCAAGATCAACGATATCCCCTTCAGAGAACTTAGCGGCAAGATCACGTATATTGACGATAGCGTACTCCACACGGAAACGGGCATTATTAAACCCCCGCTTGGGAAGAAGGCGGATAAGAGGCATCTGCCCCCCTTCAAACCAAGGTGGCACTCCACCGCCACTTCGAGAGCGTTGACCTTTCTGGCCCCGACAAGAGGTCTTACCGTGGCCAGATCCCGGCCCGCGCCCTACGCGCTTCTCCCTCTTTCGGGACCCTAAAGATGGCTTAAGATTGGAAAGATTGATCATACTTCCCCCTCGACTCGAAGCAGATAACGGACCTTATTTATCATTCCTCTTATGGCCGGGGTGTCCGGCAGACAGACCGTCTTATGCATCCGAGTAAGCCCCAGGCCACGTAAAGTCTGACGATGTTTTTTGGTACGCCCATTAGGGCTTTTTATCAAGGTGACTTTGAGAACCTTGTCCATCTTCAAAGTAGCCTCCTTAGGCAGCAATCTCCTCCAAGGATTTACCGCGCTTTTGAGCGACCATTTCGGCACTTTCCAACTGAGAGAAGGCATGGAAAACCGCCTTGACCACGTTATGGGGATTAGTACTATTTAGGCACTTGGTGAGAATGTTCTTGATCCCCACGGCATCCATAATGGCCCGCACCACACCACCGGCAATGACCCCGGTTCCCGGGGAAGCCGGTTTGAGGATTACCTGGGCCGAACCGTATTCCCCCAACACCTCATGAGGAATAGTTCCTTGAACTATGGGCACCTCGACCATGTTTTTCTTGGCCTTATCCAGGGCCTTTCTTATGGCATCAGGAACCTCGGGGGCCTTACCTAGAGCATAACCTACCCGGCCCTCCCCGTTCCCTACAACAACAATGGCCGCAAATCGAAAACGACGTCCGCCTTTATGCACCTTGGCCACTCGGTTAATGAAAATAATCTTCTCAATCAGATTCTCCAGGTTCTCTCGTCCTTCTACCAAAGCCTTCCCTCCTCAAAGCCATCTTAAAATTCAAGGCCACCTTCTCGGGCCCCTTCGGCCAAGGCCCTTACCCGACCATGGTATCGATAGCCTCCACGATCAAAGCACACTTTGGTAATTCCCTTCTCCTTGGCCAGTTTGGCCAGATGCTCTCCCACAGCCTTGGCCAAGGCCACCTTCCCCTGACCTTTAAGTTCCAGAAGACGCTCTCTTAAATCCTTAGAAAGAGTTGAGGCCGCTACTAATGTCCGACCTTCTTCATCGTTTATGATCTGGGCATAAATGTGTTTGGCGCTCCGGAAGACACAGAGCCGGGGCCGCTCAGCTGTGCCAAATATCTTTTTACGAATCCTTTTTTTACGCCGTAGTCTGGCCAATAATTTTTTGTTTGTCCGTACCATTTGTTCACCTCTCCCGCGACAGAGATCCTATACCCTGCCGACTTTTCTAACCTCCCTATTTGCCAGCCTTACCAGCCTTTCTAACGATGACCTCATCTGAATAACGAATCCCCTTCCCTTTGTAAGGCTCTGGAGGTCTTATAGCCCTTATTTTAGCTGCCGTAAGGCCCACCCGCTCTTTATCAATACCCTCAAGAACTATACGGGCCTGAACATCACCAGTTCCCTTATCTACCTTAGCACTTATCCCCTCAGGCAGAGAAAACTCCACCGGATGAGAATAGCCTACATTTAAAACCAGGGTATTGCCCTTAATCTCCGCCCGATAACCAAGGCCAACAATATCAAGGATCCTTTGGAACCCCTTGGTTACCCCGATAACCATATTGTTGATAAGGGCCCGATACAGACCTTGAAAGGCCCCAGCCTTACGGCGAAGCCTCTTTCGGATCTGCCGGGGATTGACCTTGATCTGTCCTTCTTCTACCACTATCTCCACCAAAGGATGAAGGGGCCGGGAAAGACGGCCCTTGGGGCCTTCAATGATGATTTCTTCCTCCGTCAGGGTCACCTTGACCCCCTCAGGGATCGGTATAGGTCTGCGTCCAATTCGCGAAAGCATCTTCTCGCCCTCCCTTTACCAAACGGCGCAAATTACCTCGCCACCGACCCCGATTTTTCTGGCCTCGTGATCGGTCATTATTCCTCGAGAGGTACTAATGATGGCAATCCCAAAACCGTTGCGAATCTTGGGAAGTTCATCTTTGGCCCGATAGATTCTGCGACCCGGCTTACTGATCTTTTTAAGACCAGCAATGATAGGTCTCCTGTCGGCATTATATTTAAGCTGAATTCGAATAAGGCCCTGAGGAGGTTGGTTGATGAACTTGTATCCGGCGATGTAGCCCTCCTCAGCTAGAATTTTGGCAATGGCCAACTTCATCTTTGAGGCCGGCACCTCGACATATTCATGCCTGGCGATACAGGCATTACGAATACGGGTCAGCATGTCAGCAATAGGATCCGTCATGGACATAGACTTTCACCTCTACCAACTGGCTTTCCTCACCCCAGGGATCTTCCCCTCTGAGGCAAGCTTTCGAAAACACAAACGACAACAGCCAAATTTTCTCAAGAAAGCCCGCGGGCGGCCACATATAGGGCAACGATTGCGCTGACGGACCGCAAACTTGGGCTTCCGACGGGCCTTGACCATATGACAAGTTCTTGCCACCTTACAACCTCCTATCTCCGAAAGGGCATCCCCAGGAGAGCCAAAAGTTCCTTGGCCTCCTCATCAGTCTCAGCAGTGGTAACGATGGTTACATTCATGCCCTTTACTTTGTCAATGGTGTTGTAATCAACCTCAGGGAAGATGATGTGCTCTTTGATCCCCAAAGTATAGTTGCCACGGCCATCAAAGGAGTGGGGAGATATCCCTCGAAAATCTCGAACCCGAGGCAAGGCTACATGGATCAATTTGGTCAGGAAATCCCACATCCGCCCCTTACGCAGGGTAACCGAAACCCCAATAGGCATCCCCGCCCGAAGTTTAAAAGCGGCAATGGACTTTTTGGCCCGCCTGATCACAGGCCTCTGACCAGCAATCATGGCCAACTCTGCCATGGCCGAATCAATGATCTTGGGGTTCTGGATAGCCTCCCCCAACCCCATATTGAGAACGATCTTCTCCAGCCGCGGCACCTGCATGGGGTTCTTGTAGCCAAATTTCTCCATCAGTTTAGGAACACACTCTTTCTGATACAGTTCTTTAAGCCACGGCATAAACGCTACTCCTTGGCCTCTATTATCTCCCCGCACTTTTTACAAATGCGGACTTTAGTGCCGTCTTCGAGAAACTTCCTCCCGACCCGGACACCTCTCATACACTTAGGACAGACTATCATCAGGTTAGAAACATGAACCGGTGCTGGCTTCTCAACAATCCCCCCTTGAGAATAAGGAGTGGGGCGCAGATGTCTTTTGACAATGTTTACCCCTTCGACAACTGCCCGCTGGCGATTCGGCAAAACCTCCAATACCCGACCTATCTTGCCCCTATCCTTCCCCCGACGGACCAGAACTCGATCATTCTTCCTGACGTGAAGCTTAACCCTAGCCATAAAAACTCCTCCTAAAGAACCTCTGGGGCAAGAGATATAATCTTCATAAAATTACGGGCCCTGAGTTCCCGGGCCACCGGACCAAAGATACGAGTTCCTACTGGCTCTCCATACTGATTAATGAGAACAGCTGCATTCTCATCAAAACGAATATAGCTACCATCAGAGCGAGGGGTCTCTTTGGCCGTGCGGACCACTACCGCCCGGACAACGTCCCCCTTCTTGACCTTAGAGTTTGGCAGGGCCTCTTTGACCGAGGCAACAATAACATCCCCGATCCGGGCATAACGTCGCCTTGTCCCGCCCAGAACCCGAATACATAAGAGCTTTTTGGCCCCAGAGTTATCCGCTACGTTGAGATAGGTTTCCTGTTGGATCATCTTCCCACACCCCTTTTGCCTACTCGATCACCTTGGCCCGTTCTAGGATCTGACGAACACGCCATCTCTTGTGACGGGAAAGCGGGCGAGTCTCCTCAATAAGAACACGATCACCGGCCCGACAGGCATTTTCTTCATCATGGGCCATATATTTCTTACGCCGCCGAATATACTTTCCATAGTCAGGATGGCGGACCAAACGCTCCACCATGACTACTACTGTCTTGTCCATCTTGTCACTGACCACCGTACCCACAAAGGTCCTTCTGTTTTTGGAAATTTTCTTCTCTGTCATGGCTCTTGCCTACCTCAGACCTAGTTCTCTTTCCCGGAGGATGGTCTTGATCCGGGCAATATCCTTCTTGATCTCCCGTATCCGCATGGGATTCTCTAGCTGATGGGTCGCTTTCTGAAAACGAAGATTAAAAAGTTCTTCCCTCAGCTCCCGCTCTTTGTCTCTTAGCTCCTCTTCTGACATACCCCGAAGATCCTCCGGCTTCATAGGAGCTCCTCCCGCGAGATGATCTTGCATGGAATAGGAAGTTTATGGGCCGCAAGACGAAGGGCCTCTCTAGCCAGCTCCTCTGGTACTCCCTCTATCTCGTAGATGATTCGCCCCGGTCTGACCACCGCTACCCAGGCATCAACGGCCCCCTTACCCTTACCCATCCGGGTCTCGGCTGGCTTTCTGGTAATAGGCTTGTCAGGAAATACCCTTATCCAGACCTTGGCCCCCCTTTTGACACAACGAGTGATAGCAATACGACCAGCCTCTATCTGCTGAGCAGTGAGCCAACAGGCCCCCAAAGCCTTCAGACCATAGTCTCCAAAGGTCAAACGATAACCCCGGGATTCAACCCCTCTCATCCGACCTTTCTGTCTCTTACGATATTTGACCTTCCTCGGCTGAAGCATGGTTAATCCCCTTAAATCCTTAGTTCTAAATGTTCTTCCTTCTCAGGGAGAACTTCTCCCTTAAATATCCAGACCTTGACTCCAATAACCCCATAGGTGGTAAAAGCCTCGGCGAAACCGTAATCCACATCCGCCCGCAAGGTATGAAGAGGCACCCGGCCTTCACGATACCACTCCCGACGGGCGATCTCAGCCCCCCCAAGACGACCAGCACACTGAACCCGAATCCCCCCAGCCCCAAAACGCATAGCCAAACCTACAGCCCGCTTCATCGCCCGACGAAAGGAAATCCTTCGTTCAAGCTGTAAGGCAATATTTTCAGCCACCAGCTGGGCATCAAGCTCTGGACGCCTCACCTCCTGGATATCAATAAAGACTTCCTTGCCAGTCATGTTTTGGAGTTCACGTCTTAGGGCCTCTATCTCGGCACCTTTTTTGCCAATAACGATCCCCGGCCTAGCGGTATGAATCTTGATTCGAATTTTGTTGGCCGCCCGTTCGATCTCAATCCGCGAAATCCCTGCATGGTAGAGTTTCTTTTTAATATGGCGCCGAATAGTGTAATCTTCATAGACCAACTGTGGAAAATCCTTCTCGGCATACCACCGGGAATCCCAATTCCTGGTTATCCCAATCCTCAAACCTATAGGATTGACTTTATGACCCAAGGCGTTCCTCCTTACTTTTCATCTAGGATGACCGTAATATGGCTGAGACGTTTGATAATTGGAAAGGCCCTTCCCATAGCCCGAGGCCGATAACGCTTAAGCCTGGGGCCCTCATTGACATAGATCTTCTTAATGTAAAGAGAGTCTACATCTATTTGAGGATTCTGTTCAGCATTGGCAATGGCGCTCAGAAGCACCTTCTTTACCAGCCGAGCCCCCTTTTTGGGCATAAAAGACAGGATGGCCAGGGCCTCCCCCACAGGCTTACCCCGAACAGCATCCACCACTAACCGAGCCTTATAGGGAGAAATTCGAACATATTTAGCAGTTGCCCGCGCCTCCATAACCAGACACCTCGCTTTTTACCTTTTACCCTTGACCTTGCTTTTGTCTGCGGCGTGGCCGTGATAGGTCCGGGTGGGAGCAAATTCCCCCAGCTTATGGCCCACCATGTTCTCGGTAATGTAGACCGGAATAAATTTCCGACCATTATGAACCGCAAAGGTCATCCCTACCATCTCTGGAATAATGGTTGACCGGCGGCTCCAGGTCTTAATTACCCGGGTATCACCCGACTCTCGAGCCTGGCGGACCTTCTTGAGAAGATGTTCATCAATAAAAAATCCCTTTTTTCTAGACCGTGGCATATCGACACCTCTTACTTACGGCGCTTTAAGATGAATTTGTCGCTCGGTTTCTTGCCTCGAGTCTTAAGACCCTTGGCCAACTGCCCCCATGGAGAACAAGGATGGCGTCCACCAGAGCTGCGCCCTTCTCCACCACCCAAAGGGTGATCTACGGGATTCATAGCCACCCCCCGAACATGAGGACGCCAGCCCATCCAGCGATAACGACCAGCTTTACCAATGCTTACGTTCTCATGGTCAAGGTTGCCGACCTGCCCCACCGTGGCCCGGCACTCCCGGTGGATAAGACGAATCTCCCCTGAGGGAAGTTTAATGTGAACGTAGTCCCCTTCCTTAGCCATCACCTGAGCAGCAGCTCCGGCGGCCCTAACCAACTGCCCCCCTTTCCCGGGACGCAGTTCGATATTATGGATCAGGGTTCCTAGAGGAATGTTCTTAAGAGGTAGACAGTTTCCAGGTTTGATATCTACCTGCTCTCCGCTCATAACCGTCTCGCCCACCTTGAGCCCTAGAGGAGCCAAGATGTAGCGTTTTTCTCCATCGGCATAGTGAAGCAGGGCAATTCTCGCAGAACGGTTAGGGTCATATTCCAGGGCTGCAACCTTAGCCGGAACCCCATCTTTGTTGCGCTTAAAGTCGATTTTCCGATAAAGCCTCTTGTGACCTCCTCCACGGTGTCTGGCTGTTATCCGACCATAGACATTACGCCCCCCGGTCTTTTTCAGAGGCTCCACCAGACTGCGCTCCGGCTCCTTTTTAGAGAGCTCCGGATCTACCAGATAGCTCTGAAAACGCCTGCCCGGAGAAGTCGGTTTACATTTCTTAATGGGCATACTCTTACCCCCTAAACGGTCTCAAAGAACTCAATACTGTGGCCAGGAGCCAGCCTGACGATGGCCTTTTTATAAGAGGAACGCCGCCCGGCAAAACGCCCCAGCCTCTTAGGCTTACCCTTGACAATAATTGTCTGGACGTCCTCTACGGCCACCTTAAAGATCTCTTCTACAGCCTTTTTAATCTCTATCTTGTTGGCCGTTCTGGCCACTTCAAAACAAACCTGGTTGGCCTCTTCTTTCTGACGAAGGGCCTTTTCGGTAATCAACGGCCGGATGATAATATCCCGTGCGTTTTTCATTTTTTAGCCAACCTCTCTTCAATCTTGGGGATAGAGTCACGATGGAGGATCAAGTAATCGTAGCGAATAATATCGTAAACATTAAGCCCCTCAATACGCAAAACCTTAACAGTCGGCAGATTTCTGGCCGACTTCTCCAGATTCTCATCCGGCTGGGGGGTTACCACCAAGGCGTTTTCCACCCCTAGGTTCCTGAGGATCTCGGCAAACTTCTTTGTCTTAATCTCCGTTAGGCCAAAGTCATCGATCACCAAGATCTTATCTCCGCCGAGTTTGGCCGAAAGGGCCATTTTAAGGGCCGCTCGTCGAACACCTTTAGGAAGGGAAAAACTCCAATCTCGGGGCCTAGGACCGTGAACCACCCCGCCACCTACCCAGATGGGAGAACGGATGCTTCCGTGACGGGCCCGCCCTGTGCCTTTCTGACGCCAGGGCTTGCGTCCACCGCCGGAGACCTCTCCTCTCGTCTTAGTACAGGCCGTACCAGCCCGTCTTTTGGCCAGCTGCCAGACCACCACTTGATGAATAACTCCCTCTTTTACCGGACGGGCGAAGATATCGTCACTGACCTCAATCTGACCAATTTTTTCTTTCTTGACGTTGTAGACGTCCAAAACTGCCATGATGCCACCCCTAGCGCTGTTTATAGATCATAACAAGCCCGTTTACCGGACCAGGAACCGCCCCCTTGACCAAGACCAAATTTTTCTCTGGCAGCACATCGGCCACAAGAAGGTTTTTAATGGTCACTCGCTCATTTCCATAGTGACCGGGCATTCTCTTCCCCTTGATGACTCGCCCCGGGAAGGTAGAGGCCCCGCTTGATCCCGGACGGCGATGGACTTGTTTAGCGCCATGGCTCATAGGTTGACGCTTAAAGTTCCAGCGTTTAATCGGCCCGGAAAAACCTCGTCCCTTACTGATCCCAGCAACCTTGACCCTTTCAGAGGGAGTAATCCCCAGGTCAACCACAGTAAGCCTTTGGCCAACTTCAAAGGCCTCAGGGTCATCCACCTTAAACTCCTTTATAAAGCGGAATCCCTCTTCCAGCCCTGCCCGCCGCAAGTGGCCAACCATGGGTTTGTTCAGACGAGATAACTTCTGTGGACCAAAACCCAGCTGAAGGGCGTTATAGCCATCTCGCTCCAGGGTCTTCTTCTGGATAACCGTACACGGACCCACTTCAATTATTGTCACCGGGATAACAGTGCCCTCTTCGGTAAAGATCCTGGTCATCCCGAGTTTTTTCCCCATCAGTCCCTCAATGACCGTCATGACTCAACCCACCTCTTATAGTTTGATTTCGACTTCAACGCCTGCCGGAAGTTCTAACTGCATCAGGGCATCTATGGTCTGTTGTGTGGGCTCCAGAATGTCCAAAAGCCTCTTGTGCGTCCGGATTTCAAATTGCTCGCGGGAATTTTTGTCTATATGGGGCGAGCGTAACACCGTCCAGCGACTTATAGAAGTCGGAAGCGGAATAGGCCCAGCCACCCTCGCCCCAGTATCCCGAGCTGTCCTTACTATCTCTGCCACTGATTGATCCAAGACCTTATGATCATAGGCCTTGAGTTTTATCCTAATCTTCTGGGTCGGTATCATCATATTGGGACCCTCAACCCCTTGTGCTTTTGTCTCCGTTGGAACAGACCAACTGGAAATTACTCAATAACCTTGGTGACCACACCAGCTCCTACCGTCCGACCACCTTCCCGAATCGCAAACCGCAAACCCTCCTCCATCGCCACAGGCTTGATCAACTGAACCTCTAACTCCACATTGTCACCA
>NZ_JBPMLP010000048.1:0-141887 GCF_054026695.1 Thermosulfuriphilus sp. | reverse complement strand
AAAGTCTAAAGCCTTCCTTGATGCCTTCGATGAGGATTTCTTCATGTTCTTCTGGTTCTTCGTTGTTGGCCATGAAGTCAATGATGTTGTAGGACTTCTCAGCCTCTTCCTTTACCTCCGGCTTGCCAATCTTCTGGGCGATCTTGATGATCATCTCAAAGGCCCGCCCTACTTTGGCCAGCGCTGTCTGGCGGCGCTCCCGATCTTTTATCTCCTCAAGACCCACTTTGGCAGCCTCCATGGCCTGGCTGAGGGCATTGAGCAGGACTTCGGTTCGGCTGGAATCTATCTCGGCCTCCTTGATCTCTGGCTCTGGGGCTTGAGAGAGGGGGGCAGGGTCCCTTAAGCCCTCTTCAAGACCTTCCAGGAAGGAGCGCAAAAGATCAACGGTCTTAAGGAGCTCTTCGATTTCTTCCTCGCTAGGAAGCCGTTCCTCGTCCCGGCAACGCTCAACGAGTTCTTCGGCTCGGTGGGCCTTGTCTTTAAAGGTGTTGAGGGGATGGCTCTGGGCTAGCGTTGGATCATCTATAGTTGAAAGCAGGACACCGGCGTTACCCTTGAGGGTATGAAGGGAACGGAAAAGCTCGTTTAATTCCTCAAGGCTGGCTTCCTTTTTCTCCAGGCGAAGGAGAATCCCTTCGATGTTGGCCAAATGCTCTTCGGCCTCCTCTAGGAACTGGTCCTTGAGGCCGGGGGCAAGCTCTAAGCTGCCCGGGGTCTTTGGGGGCGGGGCCTCTTCCTCAGAGGCTTGAGTCAAATCCTCTGCTTTCTTTGGGGGCCTTCCTCTCTGGGCGGCCTCAAGAGCTCCTAAGATCTCCTGGTAATCCACATCCCGGACTTGAAGGACAATCTCTTCGCCCTCTTCCCTCAAGCCCTCCAGGGCCTCTTCAGTGGCCTGAAGCATCTGGGAGATGAGGTCAGTGGCGTTTAACAGGAGATCGATGGTCTCTGGGGTTATAGTCAGCTCTTGCTTGCGAATTCGGTCAAGAAGGGTCTCTGTCTTGTGGCAGAGTTCTTTAATATTATTGAGCCCCAGAAAGGCCGCCGTCCCCTTGATAGTATGCACTGGTCGAAAGATAGCATTTACGGTCTCTGGATCCTGTCGTTCTTCAAGTTCAAGAATCTTGTCTTCTATTCCGTCAAGATGTTCCCAGGCCTCTTCCAGGAATCCCTTGAGGACTTCAAGTTCATCGGCCCTGATGCGTATTTCCATCCCCTTCACCCCCTTTATTCCGTAAGAAAGCGGACGTTTTCAATGAGGATTTCCGGCCGAGTAGGTTTGACCAGATAAAAATTGGCTCCGGCATCATAGCCTTGCTGTTTATCCGTAGCTTCATCTTCGGTGGAGACGATAATTATCGGGATACTGGCATCTATTTCCCGAACGCGGCGGATAAATGTCAGCCCATCCATTCGGGGCATGTTGATATCGGTGATGATGAGATCGAATGGCTCGGCCAAGAACATTTCCAGGGCCTCGGCCCCATCGGCCGCCCCCTTTACCTCAAAGCCGGCATCCCGAAGGATGTAGCTGTGGAAGTTGCGAACCATCTCGGAATCATCAACGATGAGGACCTTTTTCTGGGCCCTTTCCTCTGGTAGGAAACGGCGGTCTTCTCCTCCGGCATCTTTTCTCAGAAGACGTTTTTGACCGACTCTGAGCATATTTCCTCCTGGCTTTCTTCTGGTTTCTGATAGACGATCATTCCTCCTAGACGTTGGGCCCTGAAGGCGGTGGTGATTCGGGAGAGGGATTCAGAGTGTCCCAGAAAGATAAACCCTCCGGGATTAAGGGCCCGGTAGAAGTGAGAGACGACTTTTTTGCGGGATCTTTCATCAAAATATATGAGAACGTTGCGGCAGAAGATGAAATCAAAGCCCTTCATCTGACTCATCTTATCCTCATCGAAAAGATTAAGCTGGGAAAACCTCACCAGGGCTCGGACCTTTTCATTAATCTCGAACTGGGAGCCGAGCTGCCGGAAGTAGCGTTTTAGGTACTCTTTGGGGACATTTCTTACAGACCGAGGTCCGTAAATCCCTCTTCGGGCCTGGGCTAAAGCGTTAGTGTCTATATCTGTGGCCTCGATTTTGGCATCCCAGCGTTCAAGGTCATCGATCATCTCAAGGAGGATGATAGCCAGGGTATAGGGCTCCTCTCCGGTTGAACATCCAGCCGACCAGAGCCGGAGTCTCCGTTCTCCGCGGGCCAGCTTCTGGTTACATAGCAGAGGAAGACACTCCTCGGCGAAGACGGCCAGCTGATCAAACTCCCGAAAAAAATAGGTTTCGTTGGTGGTCAAGAGGTTGATGAGCTCCTGGAAGGCCTTTCCATCATCGCGGAAACGCAGAAAACGATAATAGGTGTCAAAGTCCTTAAAGCCCAAGGCCTCCATATGGGCTCTAACCCTCTTTTTGACAAAATAAAGTTTCTTCTCCTCGAAGAAGATGCCGGTGCGTCGATAGACGAGGTCCCTGAGCCTTAAAAAGGCCTCAAGGTCAAGATCAAGGTCCTCTTTTTTCTGAAAGACGAGTTTTCTCCTGAACACGCTTTAGACCTCAAGGATCTCTTTTATAGTCTGGCCAATTTCCCCTTTGGCCTCTTTGAGGCCTTCCAAATAGTCCCGATCTTCCCGGGAGCCGTATTCGGCCAGGAAGTTTATGGCTCCTGTAGCCGCTCCTAAAGGCCCCTTGACTAGCTCTCGAGCCGTCTTTTGCGCTTCTTGGGGGTCGCAGAGTTCCAGGACCTGAAGGGTCAAATAGACTTCTAGGGGATCTTTAAGTCCCTTAATCGCCCCCAGGAGATAGTCCTGAAGATCTTGGGGCTGGTAATCGTGTCGGCTAATAAGGACCCTTAGGGCCTCAAGGGCTTCACGGCTAAGAGGCAACTTCCCCCTCTTTAGGGCCTCTTCCAGCCAGAGGAGGTCTTCTTGGCGACCAAAGGCGGCCAGATACTTGAGAAAAGAAGCTCTTAGCCCTCTTTCTTCCTTAAGAGTCTCTATGAGTTCCTGGGACCGAGGGGATTTTTTGAGGCCGGCCAGGGCCTCAAGGGCGGTGGCCTGGACCATGAGATCCTCCTCTTCAAGGGCCATTTCCTCAAGCCGGGGTATCCCGGCCTCAAGGCCTCTTTGGCCGATGTATTCAGCGGCCGTCATTCGGACATTGGGATCTTTGTCTTCTAGGGCCTTGAGAAGAAGGGGCTCGGCCTCAGGGGTCTCCACATGGGCCAGGATGTCGAGGCTCAGCTTGCGAATGTCCTTATCCGGATCCTCAAGGAGATTCGCTAGCTGGGGCAGGAGTTGATTGCCAATGTCCTGGGCCAGATCAATAGCGCCGTTGCGGATAAAGGCCTCCGGGGAGGAGAGCATAAGGCGGAGGAGTCTTTCGTCTTTTTCCCTTGGGAGCCTTTGGCTCAGTTCCTCAAGGAGCCTTTCCCGGATCATCTGATCTCTTTCTTCTTCGAGCCAATTAAGGAGCCGGAATGAAAGGTCCGACGGGTTTTCCTGGATGAGTTGCTCAAGAAGCTCCAGTTTATCTTCCGGGCTTTCGGCTTTAATGGGGTGGAGACCCTCAAGGTCTTGGTTGTCCAGCTCCTCAGGGGCGATTTCCCGCCGCCTAGCCTCGATTACTAATTCTCGCCACCTTTCCAGACGCTGAACTACTTGGTCGAGAACCTTCCTGACCTCATGGACATCAAAGGGCTTCATGAGGTAGTCGGCGGCTCCTTTTTCCAGGCAGGAAAGTACCCGATCAACCGAGGAATAGGCTGTCATCATGATGATCTGGACCAGGCCGTTTATAGAGTGGGTCCTTTCCAGAAATTCAAGACCATCCATCTCCGGCATGACGATGTCGCAGAGGATGATCTGGATCTTCTCCCGAGCCACCAAGGAAAGGGCCTCCTTGGGGCTGACAGTGGTCAAAACCTCGAATCGACCGTCAAGTTCAAGGAGGCGTCTTAGAGAATCAAGGATCTCTGGTTCATCATCAAGCACAAGAACCTTGATAGCCATAGCCTTCTCCTTTTAAAGAACTCTTATTTAAGAAAGATTTTACCCCCCCCTAGAATGATTCTAAATTGTAGTCCTTGGGGGTCATTGAGCCTTTTGACTTCGAGTTTCCCGTCTAAAGAGTTGACAATTTCTTTAAGGATGTAGAGTCCCAGACCGGTCCCTTCCTCTTTGGTGGTATAGAAGCTTTCAAAAATCCTAGAGAGCTCTTCCTCTGGCACCCCACCGCAGTTGTCACGGAAGCAAAGCAGTATTCGGTCTCCATAAGGATGAATGTCGATCTGGAGGCTGGCCCGTTTGATCTTTCTTCTCTGGGCCACTTCAGCAGCGTTGTTAATGAGGATGACCATCATCTGAACAATCAGTGACTTGCGGACCTCAAGGCGAATACCCAAGGGAGACACTCCATTCTGACGGCTGTAAACTCGGCCGTTGACCAGGATCTTAAGGTGCCTTTTGGTCTTGTTGTGGGTAAGAATGAGGGCCTCATGGAGGGCCTCTCCCAGGTCCACCTCTCCGCTGGTGTGCTCCTTTTTGCTTAGGTTCTTTACCGAGGAGACGATCTCCGAGATCCTTTCGGCTCCAAGCTCAAGAGAGCGGGCAATACTTGTGGCTTCTGAGAGGATTTTTCCCAGGAGCCTTTCTTTTTCTTCGGGAAGTTCAATCCCTTTTAAGGTTCGCCTCAGGGCCTCTATATAGGCTCCAAAGATCTGTAAGTTTGTCTTCATAAAGGTAAGAGGGGTGTTTATCTCGTGGGTGAGACCGGCCAGAAGGCGACCCATGAGAGCTAGTCGTTCCTGGGAGAGAAGGCGATTGACCCTGGCCTGAGCCAGGTTCTCGAGGTTCTCTTTAAGCCGTATGCCGGCGGTAATATCTTCTGTGATGATCAGGATCTGGCCATTATCTATATGGGCCAGGCTAAAGAGGATGTGCTGGTCGCCAGCCTCTCCTTCAAAGCGGATGACCTTCTGGAGAAAGGCCTTTTTTTGATCAAGCTCCTTGAGCAGACGGGCTACCTCCTGGGGAAGTCCGGTCTTTAGATGACGTTTGAGGAGGTGATTTTTTATGATCAGTCGTCCCTCTTCCCAGATTCCGATTCCTACAGGGGCCAGTTCGATGGCTCGCCGGAAGAAATCTCGCTCCCGGCGCAGGTTCTCCAAGGTCTGATCAAGCTGGTGGCGGAGGTTCTGTTTCTCTTTTTTAAGAAAGGAAAGGGTTTGTTTTTCCCGGGTTATGTCTCTCAAGGTAGAAAGAATCGTCCAGCCTTCTGGCAGGCGTCTAAGGGGCTTGCTGATTATCTCGCAGATGATCGCTGAGCCGTCCCTTCTTTTAAGAGGCCACTCCATGACAACTTCCTCTTTTTCTTCTATCTGGCCGTAGAGCCTCTCTCCAAAGGCCATCCAGGACGCCCGGTCGCTGAAAAATATTCTGGTTGATCGGCCGATGAGCTGATCTCGCCTCCAACCAAAAAGCTCTTCTACCCCCCTGGAGGCAAAGAGGACCTTCCGCTTAAAGACAACCATCACCCCGATTGGGTGGTGATCAAGGAGGTCAAGGAGAAAGTCTTCCCTTACCTCAACAAAATCTTTAAGGGCAGAGAGAGAGCCTTTCATATCAGGCCACCTGCCTCTCCTTCATGATTTGTTCTACGGCCCGGATAATGTGGTTGGCTATCTCCCAACTGGGGGCGACGATCTCTGCTCCCCCACGTTCGATGGCTTCCCGAGGCATCCCGAAGACAATGGCGCTTTCCTCGCTTTCGGCGATGGTAATACCTCCGGCCTGACGGATCTTCACCATGGCCTCAGCCCCATCGTCTCCCATGCCCGTCATCAGGACTCCAACGGTCTGGGGACCGAAGACCGAAAGGACGGACTCCATCATCACGTCTACTGAGGGCATAAAAAGATGTCGGGGGGTTTTGGTATTGCGGACAATGAGGTCTCCGCGGATTTTTTTGAAAACCGTCAAGTGGTAGCCGCCCTTTCCGACAAAACAGCTTCCTGGCTCTACCTTGAGGCCAGTTTCAGCATGGAAAACCTTTAGCGTGCAACGTTTATCGAGCCTCTGGGCGTAGGATTCTGTAAAACTTGGGGGCATGTGCTGGACGAGAAAGACGACTGCCGGCAGATCTGCTGGCAGATAGGGAAGGACCTCAAAGATGGTCTTGGGCCCTCCAGTGGAGATCCCGATGGCCACGGCAGCAAATGGAGGAAGCTCCCCCTTGGGTACGCTAATCCTGGGGCGAATAAGGGCTCTCGGAGAAGGTGGGCTGAGCTTGACTATTTCTTGACGTTTGAGCTTCCTGACCGTGCCAGATCGGGCGGCGGCCTTGATCTTGCCGATTAGTTCCCGAGCTACCTCTTCCATATTTATGGAGACCGTTCCCCCGGGCTTGGCTACATAATCAAAGGCTCCCATCTCCAGGGCTTGTAGGGTGATGGGGGCCCCTTTTTGGGTAAGAGATGAGACCATGATTACCGGGGCAATGCCTTCTTCGATAAGGATCTTCAGGGCCGTCAGCCCGTCCATCTTGGGCATGTTGATGTCCAAGGTGATTACGTCCGGCCGGAGACTGCGGGCCTTCTCGATGACATCTTTCCCGTCGCGGGCCGTTCCTACTACCTCTAGTCGGGGATCAGCCTCGATGATCTTTCTTAAAACCCGACGCATGAGGGCCGAATCGTCGCAGACAAGCACCTTGATCTTGGGCATCTTCTTCTCTCCTATTCAACAATCTTAAGCTGGGGGGCTGGTGGCTCTTGTTCCGAGCTCATCTGCCTTAAGTCCTTCTGCTCTTCGGGGGAGAGGATCTCGTTGACATCCAGGATGATAATTATTTGGCCGTCTTCCCTCTGGGCAATACCGGATATAAACCGGAGATCGATCTGGCAGGAGAGCATGGTCGGAGGCGAAGTGATGCTCTCCTTAGGGAGGCGGGTGACCTCGTTTACCCAATCCACGATGAGACCAGCCTTCTGCCCGCTTATGTGGACGATTATCAACCTGGTTCGATCATCAAGCTCTCTGGCCGGGATCTCAAAGCGTTTTCGCAGGTCGATCACCGGAATGACCTCCCCCCGAAGGTTGGTCACCCCTTCAACAAAAGAGGGCGTTTTGGGGACCCGGGAAATTTCTCCCAAGCGGTTGATTTCCTGGATCTGGGTGATGGGAAAACCGTATTCTTCCTCCCCCAAAAAGAAGGTCACCAATTGCTCCTCTTCAAGGTCGCAAACTTCTCCCTGAGAAAGCATTCCTTCCTCCTTTTGGCCTTCTTCCAAAGTCTCTGTGGGTATGAGTCGTTCTTTGTCGATAACAAAGATGATCCTTGAACTGTCTTTGAATTTGGCGATTGCCTTGAGATCTCCTTCAAGGTTGCCTTTTTCTAAGGTCTCTTCGAAGACGGCCACCACCTCCTGGACCCGGTCAACCACCAGCCCTACCCGGTGACCGGAGACTTCCAGGATGATGATTCTCTGCTCTTCCGAGATGGCCTTTTCGAGCTGGGTCTCCAGACGGTCAAACAGGTCTCTGATCTGTCCAGCCAGAAGGTAGATCTCGTCGATAAGGTCATCTGAGGGGTCCTCCAAAGCCTTTTGGGCCAGCCTGTGGAGACGGCGGTGGCGGAGATGAAGCTGATGGATGTGTTCAAGCTGGGTCTCGCTATGGCAGCTTTCAAGCTCTCTGGTCAGCCACTGGCCGAGGAGACAATCTTCGGGGGCAAGTTCAGACAAAGTCCCCTGGGATTCAAGAGCCTGCTTGAACTCACTTAGCCATTTTTCAAAGACCCGTTTAAGGTGGGCAATTTTTTGCTTCCTTTCATTGATAAGGGGATCCAGACCGAGGAGCCTTCGGAAGTCAAAGACGGGGACAACCCCTCTGTCCAGGTTGAGGATTCCCAACAAGGCCCCCGGGGCCTCCGGAACCTCCTTGGGACGCCTGTAGCGGATGATCTCGCCTATTTCTTCTATCTCAAAGGCATACTCTTCCCGGCCTACCAGAAAGGAAAGAAGTCGTTTTTCGGCCCCTTGCATCCTGGGAAGCCCTTCTTCCGGACCGCCTCCTTTCTGGCCCAGACTTAAGCTCCGGTCCTGAACACTTAGGCCTTCAAAGAGCCCTGCCAGGTTGAAAAGAAGGATCATCCGGCCCTCGGGGCGTTTGACCACCTTCAAGACCAATTCCTGGCCCCTTTGTCCTAGAGCGGGAGGATCCTCAAGTAGTTTTTCTTCAAAGGAGAAGACCTCTTTGACCTCATCTACCAGAAGCCCTACTAGGTCGCCGTTGAATGAGATCACCAGAAGGCGAGAACGTTCATCTATAGAGCGGGTCTTAAGACCCAGGCGAAGTCTCATGTCGATCACCGGGATGATCTGCCCTCGAAGATTGCTGAGCCCCAGGATGTAGCTTGGGGTGAGCGGAACCGGGGTTATCTTCTGGGGGCGGACAATCTCCCGGACGGAGGTGATCTCCAGACCGAACTCTTCAGGCCCTAGGCTAAAGACCACCAGTTGACCGGCCGCCCGTTTAAGCCTTTGTCCCTCGGCCATGGCTGCCTCCTTACATGTTCTGGAGTTCATCGGCATCACCGGCAATCTCTTCGATGGCCTGGGCAATCTGGGCGATGCCGGTCCTTATCTCTTCGGCCGCCGTGGAGGCCTCTTGGGTAGCTCGGCTGGCCTCTTCTGCCGCCGAGGCAATCTGTTCCACTCCTTTGTTGGCCTCCTCAATGGCTGCCAGCATCTCTTCAGTATTGTTTAAAATCTCGGAGATGGCCGCCTGCCCCTCGGAGATGGCCTGAGAGACCTCGTCGAGTCTCCTGGTAGAGGACCCGGCGAGCTCTGCCTGGAATTGCGCCTTCTGAGCCGACCCCTTGAGATCGTCTTGGACATTGACCATCTCGTCCTGGATGCCTCGGACGATGTCTTTGATCTTTTCGGCGTTTTCAGCACTTTCATTGGCTAAGGAGCGAATATCTCCCGCCACCACCGAAAATCCCCGGCCGAACTCCCCGGCCCGGGCGGCTTCAATGGAGCCGTTTACGGCCAACATGTTAGTCTGAATGGTGACCATGGTGATTTGACCAGCGATCTTTTCGATTTGTCGGGTAAGGAGCTCAAGGCCAGCAACCTTCTCCACGGTCTTTCCGGTCTTGATGGCGGCCTCCTTGATGCCCGCTATGAGTTGTTCGACCATCTCTCGATTCTGCTGGCTTAAGTCACCTAGCTCCTTGAAGATCTTCTGGGCTGAGGAGCTGAGCTCCCGGGCCTCTCTGGCCAGCTGGGTCAGTTCCTCGCCAATAAGGGAGCCATTTTCGGCGGCCCGAGCCTGTTCGGCGGCCCCTTCGGCGATTTGCCTTATGGCCATGGCGGTCTCTTCGGCGCCTTTGCTACATTCTTCGATGCTGGCCGAAAGCTCCTCTGCCGAGGCCGCCAGAACCTCGGCGGACTTCTGGGTATCTGTGGAGACTCGGAGCTCTTCGGCCAACTCCAGGAGGCTTTCTGAGGCTTCCTGAATCTCCTGAAGGGCTGAGGCCTGTTCCTTGATGTTCTTGGTGGCCTCCTCGGCAGCGCTGGCCTGCTCTTCGGCTGCCGAGGCAACGATTTCGGCCCCTTCCAGGAATTCTTCGGCCTTTTCTCTGATATTTTGGGCGATTCCATTGAGCTTCTCGGCCACTTCCTTGAGTTCCTGACCCTTGGAAAGAATCCCTTTGAGAGAGGAGATAATCTGGTGAGAGCGTTCGCTTTCCTCAGTGGCCATCTCTACCGATTCCTGGACTTCCTGAACCACGGCCTGGACGGCCTCCTGGATCTTGGCCACCACGTTGCGGATATCACGGGCGCTTTTTTCCGATATCTCGGCCAAATTGCGGACCTCATCGGCCACCACGGCAAATCCCCGACCGTGCTCCCCGGCCCGGGCGGCCTCTATGGCGGCATTTAAGGCCAGAAGATTGGTCTGATCTGCAATGCGGACTACGGCCTGGACGATTCCCTGGATCTCCTGGCCCTTTTTTTCAAGCCCCTGGATAAGTTTGGCCGACTGGAGGGCCTTCTCGGCGGCCTTCTCCACTCCCTGGGCCAGTTTCCCGATCTCTTCGTTGCTCGATCGGATCAGCCCCTCTATCTGGACGATACGGTTGAAGAAGCCGGTAATGTTCTCGGCCGAACTCTGGGCCGTCTTTTCGATCTCGGCTATAGCTGCCCGGCTTTCTTCGGTGGCACTGGAGGCTTCTTCCGCCCCGGCGGCAATAGTCTCCATGGTCCGCCCGAGTTCTTCACTGGCGGAGACGATCTGAGAGATAGCGCTGTTCATCTCCTCAACCGCGGCGGCCAACTTCTCGGCAATAGCCTGTTGTCTGGCCAGGGTTCGGGCTCTCTTCTCTGAGGCCTTAACCTGCCTCACCTTAGGCGGGGCCTTGTCCTCTGCCTCAATGACGGCCAGATTGTTCCTTTCCGGACGGGCCAATTTTTTCCCTCCCATTATCAGACCTCCTCGAAAGTTTTTTTCTATCTCTGGGCTCGATCCTCGGCCTCCTTCAGGAGGGCCAGGTTCTCTCGGGCAATCTGGTTTTCAGGGTCTATCTGGAGCACTCTTTTTAAGGCCCTGCGGGCCTCTTCTGGACGCCCCAGAGAAAAGTAGGCCACCGCTAGGTTGTTCCAGGCCTTGGGATCTTCGGGCTCAAGGATGGTTGCCGCCAGAAGGTTGGCGGCTGCCAGAAGGAAGTCCCCTTTTTTGAGATACTGAAGTCCTCTCTGGAAAAGCTCCTGGGCCTCGGCTCCCCTTTTCTCAAAAAAGAATTCTCCTGGACTTTCCCCTTCGGCCAAACGAAGAAGATCTTCCAGATTAAAACCCAGGCTCTCCTTGATCTTAGACATTAAATCCCTCCAAAATGGATTCGGCCACCCGTCGATAATCCTCGGCCACCGGGCTCCCTGGGGCATATTCAAATATGGTTTTGCCAAAGCTCGGGGCCTCAGCCGCCCGGATGCTATTTCTCACCGGAGGCAGAAGAATCTTCTCGCCAAAGACCCTTCGAATCTCTTCCAAGACGGCCCGGGCATGTCGAAGCTTGAGGTTGAAGAAGGTCGGCAGAATTCCCCTTAAGCAGAGCGAAGGATTGTTGCCTTTGACCTTATCGACAAGGGTCTTGGTCTCCGCCAGGCCCTTTAATGCCAGGAAGTTCAAGGGCAGAGGACAGATGACCGCCTGGGTGGCCAGAAGGGCCGAAAGGGTAAGCACTCCTAGATTGGGCGGGGAATCTATAATGATGAAGTCAAAGTCTTTCTCCAGCTCTTCAAGGACTCTTTTGAGCCGGAGGAGCTCTCGAGGGGCCTTAAGGGCCCGGAGCTCGTATTCGGAGAGCCGTCCTGAGGCCGGGATCAGGGCCAGATTTTCCCGGGCCTCAAGGGGGCTTCCGGCCCCGTTTAGGAGAAAATCGACCAGATCAGGTCGGGCCGCAGGCCTGATACCTAAAAAAATGCTGGCGTGGCCCTGGCTGTCGGCATCAACCAGGAGAACCCTCTGGCCCATTAAGGCCAGGGCGGCGGCCACGTTGACTGCTGAAGTCGTCTTACCCACGCCCCCTTTGCGGTTGCTAAAGACCATCTTTCGGGCCATATCAAAAATCAAAGAAAGAAAGTTTTCTGGAGATCGAGGCCTTTCGGGCCAAGGCCTCGGGATCAATTCCTAAGATGACCTCCGCCTGTTTGATCCGGGAAAGATTTTGAGCCACCTGATCTACAGGCACCAAAGATACGGCCAAGGCCCCCAGCCCTTTTTTCTGCCAAAAGGCCTGGAGAGTCTCCCTGAGTTCGCC
This sequence comes from Thermosulfuriphilus sp., assembly GCF_054026695.1. Taxonomy (NCBI): domain Bacteria; kingdom Pseudomonadati; phylum Thermodesulfobacteriota; class Thermodesulfobacteria; order Thermodesulfobacteriales; family Thermodesulfobacteriaceae; genus Thermosulfuriphilus; species Thermosulfuriphilus sp. Next base: position 130,061 of record NZ_JBPMLP010000048.1, on the reverse strand, counting down.
TATCTGGTCTTCTTGTGGGGCCTCAAAGATTACCAGGGCTTCCCGAGGGCTGAGGACAACAGAGAGCACCAAAGCCTCTTGGCGGCGGAAGGCCAGATTGAGCTCTTTGAAGATCTGGGCGACACAGGTCTCAAGTTCTCCAAAGAACTGCTTAAGCGCAGGATAAAGCAAATGTTGCCGGTTGGGATAGTAATGATAGCTTCGTCCTCGGGTCTTTTTTTCGATAAGCCCCATTTCTTCTAGCCCCTCCAAGGCCTCCCTGACCGGGGCCCAGGAGAGTCCAGTCCGGCGGGCGATCTCCCGGCCGCAGAGGCCTGGCTCTCGATAGATCACCGAGAGCACCAACCACTTGGACTTTGTTCCCAGATTTCGGAAAACTTCCTGGATGACGACCATCTTTTAAGGTTTTTCGGCTCCTGGTCTGAAAGCTTTAACTTTTTGGTTTAAAAAAAGATCAAAGTTCTTCTGGACACTGGATTAGGAAGGGGGTAGGGAGGAGATAATGGCTTGGAGACGGGTAAGGCTTTTTCTGTTGGTCTTTCTGATTTATCTGGTCTTGGGGGCCTCTGCGGGGGTGGCTAGCCTCAAGGTGGTGGCCAGCATCTTTCCCCTTTATGATTTTGTAAGGGAAGTTGGAGGCGAGAGGGTTAAGGTTCATCTTCTTCTGCCTCCGGGGGCAGAGCCCCATTCTTGGGAGCCGCGGCCAAGCGACATCTTGGCCATTTATCGGGCCGATCTTCTGGTGGTCATCGGGGCCGGTCTTGAACCCTGGCTTGATGATCTCCTGGCCGGCCTGGAAGGGAAAAGACTCCGGGTTCTGGTGGCCTCTCAGGGGGCCGAGCTCCTTGGCTACCAGGGTCCAGACCATGGAGACCACCGTCACCACGGCCTGGATCCCCATATCTGGCTTGATTTGGCTTGGGATCAACAAATAGTCTTTCGCTTGGCTGAGGAGCTCTCCCGCCTTGATCCTCAAGGAAGAGATTACTATTTTCAGCGAGCTAGATCCTACGCCAAGAAACTGGCGGCCCTCGACAGACTCTACGCCTCTTCTCTTTCGTCCTGTCGGGAGCGGGTGATCCTCATCGCCGGCCATGGGGCCTATGCCTATCTTGCTAGGCGCTATAGTCTCAGGCAGGTGGCCCTCTTTAGTCTTTCTCCTGAGGCGGAGCCAAGCCCACAGAGGATGATCAAGATTATCAAGTTGGCCCGCCGACTGAAGGCCCGGGCCATATTCTTTGAGGCCCAGGCCAATCCTCGTTTGGCCCGGGCCTTGGCCTCCGAAGCCGGCCTTAAGGTCCTGGTGCTTAATCCGGGAGCTAGCCTCAACCAGGAGGAGATCAGGAGAGGAGAGAGTTTTTTAGAAATCATGGAGGCAAACCTTGAGGCCCTACGCTGCGGTCTTTCCTGCCTCCCGTAACCACTCTTCTATCTGATATCTAGCCGGTATCCGCCCAGCGCACTTAAGCTCCTCGTTTATCACCAGACCTGGTGTGGGGACTAAGCCGTAGCGGGCAATTTCCTTAAGGCTGGTGACATGCTCTACATCGGCAGTAAGGTCCATCTCGGCAACAATGTCCAGACAGAGACGATAAAGTCCCTCACAAGAGGCACACCCCGGTCCCAAAACCTTAATGGAGATGGTTTCGGGGGCTTCCTCTGGGGGAAGCTCTCCTGTGGCCCGCAGGTACTCCCTGAAGAGGGCCTCCCGATATGCTTTTCGGGCCGCATCGGGAATATAGTTCTTCTCGGAAATCAAGGTAAGGAGCCTTTCGGCGATCTCTTCCCTTGAACCACCGGATCTCTGGGCTTCGGCAATGGCCTCTGAGAGCCCAATTATGCCGACAACCCGGTTACCAATCTTGATCTTACCCATACAACCTCCTTGAATAAGGCCTAATTCCCTCAAAATCCACCGGAGTCAAGGGGCCTTCAAGGGGTCATTTTCTTCCCTCAGAAGATGTCTATCAAAAGGGTTAACCCCTATTGGCATTTTTTATTTGCACCCTAAAAATAATTTATCTATAAGTGATCAAGATCAGAAAATTGAAAAATTCGATCTTATCGAAAGATGTTTCAAATTGAAACACAAATAGGCCAAAAAACATATCAAAACTAAAAAATAGGAGGTGTTTCATGAAATCTTTCCGTTTTTCTCGTCGGGATCTTCTAGTCGGTGCGGGCAAGATTGCTGCTGGGGCCGCGGTGCTCGGTCTTGGTATCGGGGGGGCGGCCAAGGACGTCTGGTCCTACGGTTACTCTTCGAGTTTCAAGTATGCCAAGTTGGATCTGGATGAGGTCGGACGGATTGCCTATGAGAACTACTTCAAAAGGTGGTGTACCTCGACTGTTCTGGCCGGCTTGGTAGAGCCCTTAAGGAAGAAGGTCGGTGGTCCTTGGAAGGATTTCCCCATTGATGCCTACCGCTGGGGCCATGGAGGCCTTGCTGGATGGGGAGCCCTCTGTGGGACCCTACCGGGAGCCGGTATTGTCATCGGATTGGTCACCAGGGATACGGACACTGCTGAAGCGATGGTTAATGATCTGGCCTTCTATTACTCCTACACCGAGCTTCCCAGCTATACCCCCAAGAAGATCTTAAAGGCCGAGATCCATCAGATGACTATTGCCAAGACCCCGGTCTGCCATATCTCGGTGGGGCGCTGGATGGCCTCAGAGGGGGTGGGATTCCTTACTCCAGAGCGGGCCGAGCGTTGCGCCAGGCTTTCGGCCAACATTGCCATGGAGGCCGCCAGGATGTTGAACGAGTGGGTGGAGGGCAAATACAAGCCCAGGCACCGGCCCCTTTTCAACTTGGTGGAAAACGGCATCACCTCCCAGAACAACTGTACCGATTGCCATGGGCAGAATGTGCCCTCACCTCCAGAAGAATACCAAGTGCTCGATAAGTAACCAAAAAGGGGGGGCTAGCCCCCCTTTTTTAGCTGTAGGCCTTTTCGCTGTGCTGGCTGAGGTCAAGGCCAGCCAGTTCCTCTTCTGGGCTCACCCTCAGGCCCAGGAGGGCATCAATGACCTTTAAGAGAATCAGGCTGACAACAAAGGCATAGATGCCAACAACAGCCACTGCCATGAGTTGAGTTCCTAGGAATCCTGTACCTCCGGCCAAAAGCCCATTGGCTCCATCGGGGTTGACGGCTTTGCTGGCAAAAATTCCTAGGGCCACTGTCCCCAGGACCCCACCTAGACCGTGAATCCCGACGACATCGAGGCTGTCGTCGTAGCCGAACCTGTTTTTGAGTGTTACTCCAAAATAGCAAACGCCTCCCGCTAGAGAGCCAATGATAATGGCCGGTATTGGGCCAACAAAGCCTGCCGCGGGAGTGATGGTGGCCAGCCCGGCGATGGCCCCGCTGGCAGCCCCTAAAGTGGTGGGTTTGCCTCGGTGGATCCATTCGACGATGACCCACATGATCATCCCGGCCATGCCCCCAAGGTGAGTGGCCACAAAGGCTACGCCGGCAATTCCATTGGCTGCCAAGGCGCTGCCACCATTGAAGCCGAACCAGCCAAACCAAAGAAGTCCTGTGCCCAGAAGGGTCATCGGAAGATTATGGGGCATAAAGCTATCCCGCCCGAAGCCCCGTCTGGGGCCGATGATCAGGGCAGCGGCCAGGGCCGCAGCGCCAGAGGTAAGGTGGACAACTAAGCCTCCGGCAAAATCAAGGACCCCTTTGGCCTTAAGCCACCCCCCAGATCCCCAGATCCAGTGGCAGACCGGATTATAAACCAGGATGGCCCAAAGGAGGCTAAAGATGATAAAGGGGCCAAAGCGCATTCTCTCGGCAAAGGCCCCGGTGATCAGGGCCGGGGTGATAATGGCAAACATACACTGATAGATCATAAAGACGATCTGGGGAATGGTCCCGGCGTATTCAGGGTTGGGGGCCAAGCCCACTCCCCTGAGCCCCGCCCAAGAAAGATCCCCAATGAAGCCCCCAATATCTGGACCAAAGGCCAAGCTGTAACCAATAAAGACCCATTCAAGACTGATCACCGAAATCATGATGAAGCTCTGCATCGTGGTTCCGAGGACGTTTTTCTCCCGAACCATACCTCCGTAGAAAAGGGCCAGTCCCGGGGTCATCAGGAGAACCAGGGCCGCCGCTACCAAAATAAAGGCCGTATCTCCGGGATTGATCATTTTAGGACCTCCTTATGTAGGGAAAAAATTTCTCTGCCGGCCTAAGCAACCCGGATACCACCTCCCTTTGTTCCTAGAAAAAAGAGGAACTATGACTCGGATTCTGGATCGCTTGTATCTCTAAGGACTTACATTTTTGTAAAAAAGAGACCTATTTTTTAACAAAAATGTTTAATAATTTTAGGAGTCTTGCTCCGAAAGTCGTGAGAGGTTATGGGTTCAAGGTGGTCAAGACGGTTCTGCGCCTTTTTGTCGTCTATCCCCCTGGCCTTGAGGAGCTGGGGTTAAGTGAGATCTCTTCTTTGGGCTACAGCGGCCGGCCCCTTCCTGGAGGAGTTGAGCTTAAAGGGGGCTTGGAGGTTCTCTATCGTCTTAATTGGGCCTGTCGTCTGGCCAATCGGGTCCTGGTCCGGGTGGCTGATTTTAGGGCCAAGGGGCTTGAGGAGTTCGAGGAAAAGGTCTCGCGATATCCTTGGGAGATTTATCTCCCCCGAGGGGAAGGGCTTAGGGTTAGGGTAACCTCAAAAAGAAGCCATCTTTATCACCAAGGGGCCATAGTCGAGAGGGCCATTCGGGGGGTGGCCCAGCGCCTCAAAAGGGAGATCCACCTCTGCCCTCCGGAGGAGGGCCAGGGGCTGGTGGTGAGGATCGAGAAAGATCGCTGCCTTCTGAGTATTGATTCCTCCGGGGTAATGCTTTTTCGTCGAGGTTGGCGCCGGGCTTTGGGGCCGGCACCCTTAAGGGAGAACTTGGCTTCGGCCCTTTTGGCCCTAGCCGACTGGAGGGGGGATCGGGCCCTGGTGGATCCTTTCTGTGGCTCGGGGACTATTGCTATTGAGGCCGCCCTTTTGGCCCGGGGGAGACCCCCTGGGGAGAGGCGTTCTTTTGCCTTTGAGCGCTGGCGCAACTTTGACCCCTTGCTTTGGGATAGGGTCAAAAGAGCTCTTGCGCCTGAGGTCTTGGGAGGCATTCCTCCTATTCTGGCCGCTGACATCTCTCGGATGGCCTTGGATGCGGCCCGGGAAAATGCTGCTTCGGCCGAGGTCCTTGAAGATATCCGCTTTATTCAGGCCGACTTTTCCACTCTTAGGCCGCCGGCTTCAACCGGAGAGGTAGTCACCAACCCTCCTTATGGAAAGCGTCTGCTTTCTGGTCGATCCTTGACGGCCCTTTACCGCCGCTTGGGGCTCTGGTTGCAAGAGAGGTTTTCGGGTTGGGGCCTGACCATTGTCTGTCCTAGGGCCGGCCTTGTTGGCCAGCTTGGGTTCCCCTTAAAAAGGGTGGCCACCTTCCCTCATGGGGGTCAAAGGGTAGGAGTTTTCAGGGGACAGATCCCCTGAAAGATTTTTTATTACAAAAATGTCTAGGAAGATGAGGAGAGTTTTACATTTTTGTCTTCTTCGGGGGAGTGGTTCGGTCTTACGGCCGTTAAGAAAGGCCTTTTCCCGTGGCATGGATATTGTTTGAAAAAACGGGCGAGTTTGGACTTGGTCTTAAGCTTGACCTTGAAATATAGTTGCTAGCCAAAAAGAAGTTTAGGGAAGGAGAAGACAATGAAGAAAATCGAGGCCATCATTAAACCTTTTAAGCTTGATGAAGTTAAAGAGGCTCTCAACGAGATTGGCCTGAAGGGAATGACCGTCTCTGAGGTTAAGGGATTCGGACGCCAGAAAGGCCACAAAGAGATCTATCGGGGTGCCGAATACGTGGTTGATTTCCTCCCCAAAATAAAGATCGAGATTATTGTCGAGGCCTCTATGGTCGAGAAGGTGGTCCAGACTATTATTGAATCTGCCCGGACAGGCAAAATCGGAGACGGGAAGATCTTTGTCCTTCCTGTGGAAGAAGTGGTCCGTATCCGGACTGGCGAGCGTGGCAAGGAGGCCATCTAACCTCGATGACCTTGGCCTTGGTTCAGGAGTTTTCCGCTGATCGGATTGAGACCGCCTCCGGACTGGAGCTGGTCAAGGGCTATACCGAGCTAGTCGACCAGACCATAGAGGATCTTTTTCATCAGGGGCGGTCGGCCAAGGCGGTGGCTGTTCTGGCTCTTGGAGGCTATGGCCGCCGGGAACTGTGTCCTGGCTCTGATATTGACCTTCTTTTTCTTTACGGTGAAAAGGTTCCAGAGAAGAAAGCCCGGCGGCTGATTGAAAAAATAGTCTATCCTCTCTGGGACAAGGGCCTTGAGGCCAGCTATACGGTTCGCACGATTGGCGAGACCATCGAGGATGCCCAGGGGGATTTCTTCCTTAAGACAGCCCTTTTAGAGGCCCGATTGGTGGTGGGCGATGAGGCTATCTTTGAAGAACTGAAGGATGTCTTTGTCTCCCGCGTTTTGGCCGGCCGCCGGCGGGAGTTTTTTGAAGATGTCCTCCACCATAATCGCCGAAGGCACGAACGCTTTGGCGATGTGGGCTTTATGCTTGAGCCCAATATCAAAGAAGGGGCCGGTGGTTTGAGGGATCTCCACAGTGTCTTCTGGGTAGCCAAGGCCCTTTACGGGCTCTCCGATCTTGTCGCTCTGGAGACCGAGGGGCTTATCACTTCTCAAGACCGTGAGGATTTAGAGGCCGCCCTTGACTTTCTTCTCAAGGTCCGTTTCCGACTTCATCTTCTCTGTGGGCGGAAAAATGATCGCCTCTACTTCGAGCACCAGGAGGCCTTGGCCCGGGAGCTCGGCTTTGAGGGGCGGGAGGGAGAGCTAGCTGTAGAGGCCTTTATGCGGGCCCTTCACCTTCAGGTTGCCTGTATTAAGTACCAGACGGAGGCCTTTTTTGATCATGTGGCCGAGGCCTTGACAGTCGGCCAGCCTGCTTCGATTGAGGTCCTCAACGCCTCAATAGAGCTCCATGGGGGTCGGGTAACTTTTGCTGACTTTGAACAGGCCAGGCGTCAGCCGGGTCTGATAATGCGGCTTTTTGAGACCATGGCTGAAGTGGATCGGCCTCTTCACCCTATGGCCCGTCAATTTGTTCGCCAAAGGCTTGGGGTCATCGCTAAGGTCCGTCAGTCCCGTCGGGCTGCGCGGTCTTTTCTGAGGCTTCTTAGCGCCCCGGGGGCCTATCGGGCCCTTTCGGCCATGCTGGAGACCGGCGTCCTGACCAGGTTTATCCCGGAGTTTGCCGAAATCGAAGGACGCACCCAGTTTGACTTCTATCATACCTATACTGTAGATCGGCACAGCCTTCTTACCGTAGCCGAGCTGACCAAACTGGACCGGGAAGAGCCAGAGGCCTGGGAGGGGATCGCTACCCCTGAGGTGGTCTTTTTAGCCGGCCTTCTTCACGATATTGGCAAAGGCCAAGGGGAGGGCCACGCCTCAAAGGGGGCCCGTATTGCCGAGAGGATCGGAAGAAGGTTAGGACTGGCCGAGGGTGAGATAAAAGATCTTTCCTTTCTAGTGGAGAACCACCTTATTCTGGCAGAGACGGCCATGAGGCGGGATCTTTCCGAAGAACGGGTGGCCTTTCGTTTCGCCCGCAAAATGGGGACGGCTAGCCGCTTGCGGATGCTTTATCTTCTCACGGTGGCTGACTCCAAGGCTACCGGTCCTCTAGGTTGGAATGATTGGAAGGCGGCCTTGATCCGGGAGCTTTATCTGAAGAGTCTTCGTTTTCTGGAAAAGGGGGTCTTGGCGGACCCGGGTCGGGTAGAGGAATTAAACCAGAAGTGGCAAGAGCTACGGAGACATGTGGCTCAGATGGTGCCGGCCTCCCAACTTGAGGCCGTACTTTCAAGCCTGCCGCAGAGCTATCTTCTGGCCTTTTCTTTGCCGGAGATCCTGGAACACCTTCGCTTGGCTGAAGAGGCCCGGGGTACAGGCTTTGCTTGTCAGGTAAGCCGGACTAACGGGACCTTCCGGATGACCTTGATCAGTCGGGATCGTCCAGGTCTTTTCTCCAGGATAACCGGGGTTTTTGCCCTTCATCATCTTGATATCCGTTCAGCCAAGGTCTTTACCTGGTTCAACGGTCTGGCGGTAGATGTCTTTGAGCTCCTGCCGCCTTGGCCAGATTTTGACCAGTGGGAGGAAGTTATTACTAACCTCAATAAGGCCCTAAAGGGCAGGATTGCCATTTCGGCCCGGATGGCCGAGGTCAAGCCTCTTTGCCATCAGGTAAGGCCTCTTAAAAGTCGGCAACCGGAGATTCTCATCGACAACGAGGCCTCAGACTTCTTTACCATCATAGAGATCTACGCTCCGGACTGTCTAGGTCTCCTCTATCGGATAGCTCGAAGCATGTGTGACCTTGACCTCAACATCCATCGGGCCTTTATCTCTAACAAGGCCGACCTTTCGGCAGATGTTTTTTACGTTACGGACATTGCCGGGGAGAAGATACTCGATCCAGAACAACAAGAAGAGATAAAGCGGGCCTTGGCCCATGTGTTAAGGATAGATTAGGCAGTACTCCCGGATCTGCCGGGATTTTCAATCTTTCTATCAAAAAACTATTCAAAGGAGGTTGTTTATGACACCTAAAGAAGTCCTGGAATTTGCCCAGAAAAACGGGGCCAAGATGGTTGACTTCAAGTTTCTGGATCTGCCTGGTATGTGGCAACACTTTTCCATCCCCATTGAGGAGCTTTCCGAGAGCTCATTTGAAGAAGGCTTCGGCTTTGATGGCTCCTCCATCCGAGGCTGGCAGCCCATCAACGCCAGTGACATGCTGGTTGTTCCGGATCCAAAGACAGCTATCATGGATCCTTTTACCTCAGTGCCTACCCTTTCCCTTATCTGCAACATTGTTGATCCGGTGACCAGGGAGCCTTACAGTCGTGATCCTCGCTACGTGGCCCAGAAGGCCGAACAGTATCTGAAAAGCACTGGCATCGGAGATGTGGCCTATTTCGGCCCCGAGGCCGAATTCTTCATCTTCGATGATATCCGTTATGATTCTGGGGCCCACTTTGCCTTCTACAGTGTAGATTCTATTGAAGGTACTTGGAATACCGGTCGGGAAGAGTGCCCTAACCAGGGATATAAGCCTCGCCACAAAGAGGGCTACTTTCCAGTTCCCCCTAGCGACAAATTCCAAGACCTAAGGACAGAGATGGTTCTGGTCATGCAGCAGGTCGGCATCCAGGTGGAATGCCAACACCATGAAGTGGCCACTGCTGGGCAGGCCGAAATCGACATGCGCTTTGCCCCTTTGGTCAAGATGGGCGATAATCTGATGTGGTTTAAATACATCATCAAAAATGTGGCCTATCGGCACGGAAAGACGGTTACCTTCATGCCCAAGCCGGTCTTCGGAGACAATGGCTCCGGGATGCACACCCACATGAGCATCTGGAAAGGGGATACCAATGTCTTCGCCGGAGACGGCTACGCTGGTCTTTCGGAGACGGCCCTTTATGCCATTGGCGGCATTCTGGCCCATTGCCGGGCCCTTTGTGCCTTTACCAATCCGACCACCAACTCTTACAAGCGTCTGGTGCCGGGTTTCGAGGCTCCGGTCAATTTGGCCTACTCCAGCCGGAACCGCTCGGCGGCCGTCCGGATCCCTATGTACTCCGCCTCTCCTAAGGCTAAGCGGATCGAGTTTCGGACCCCGGATCCCTCCTGTAATGGCTACCTAGCCTTCTCCGCTATGCTCATGGCCGCTCTTGACGGCATCGAGAACAAGATCCACCCGGGTGAGCCTCTCGACAAAGACATCTACAGCCTCTCCCCTGAGGAGCTGGCCAATGTGCCCAGTGCTCCCGGAAGCCTTGAGGAGGCCATCAATGCCCTTGAGGAAGACCATGATTTCCTTATGAAGGGTGGAGTCTTTACCGAAGATCTCATCGAGAAGTGGATTGAATACAAGCGAGAAAACGAAATCAATCCGGTGAAGCTCCGTCCACATCCCTACGAGTTCTTCCTCTACTACGATATCTAATGAGGTCCACAGCTAGAGAAAGGGGGCTTAAGCCCCCTTTCTCTAAGGACCTTTTTCTAAGACCAACTCTTTAAGGAAGCCAAACCATTCCCTGAGTCCCCTTCCGTTTTTTACCGAAAGAACGAAGGTCTTTAGCCCGGGTTGAATCCGACGCGCCGTTTTAATCACCTCTTCGGGGTCAAAGTCAAAGTGGGCCAGGAGATCGGCCTTGGTGATACAGAAGACGTCGGCTTTGACAAAGGCTGCAGGGTATTTTTCGGGTTTATCTGGTCCCTCGGGCACAGAGACCAAGACCACTCGAAGATCTTCCCCAAGGTCAAAGGCCGCCGGGCAGACTAGATTGCCTACGTTTTCAATGAAGATTAACCGGGGACGATGACTTTCAAGTTGGTGGAGAGCCTGATGAACCATAGAGGCATCCAGGTGGCAGGCTCCTCCAGTAGTCACCCCGACCACCGGGATCCCCTTCTGCCGAAGCCTTTCGGCATCCCTTTGGGTCTCCGGATCCCCCTCGATTACCGCCAAGGGGATCTCCCGGGCCAAAGTCTCCACTGTGGCTTCAAGCAGGCTGGTTTTGCCGGACCCTGGGGCGCTGATGAGATTTATGACCGTGGCCCTCAGATGTCGAAAATGTTCTCGATTCTTCTGGGCCAGGGTTTCATTGGCCGAAAGAATGGCCTTTTCAAGATGGAGGTGGCGACTCTGGCAACCGCAATGTTCACACATGGTCCTCTCCTGTAATAAGATCAACACTTATCAGATGAAGTTCATCCCCGGAGACAAGCCGAAGTCCTGGATTATGGCATCTAAGGCACCGGCCCTCCCAGCTCCCTTTCTGCCTGTGGCCGCAGGCCGGACACTCAAAGACTAACTCTGTCTTTTCAATCTCCAGCTCGGCCTCCGAGAGGATTGGTTCAAGGCCTTTTAAGGCCTTGAAAGCAAAAGAAAAGGCCTCTATCTCTACTCCTGAGGCCTCCCCTATCCTCACTAAGATTCGGGTCACCTTTTGGGCCCCTTCGGTGGCAGCAAGCCTCTTTATCTCTTTACACATGGCGGCCACCAGAGAGGCTTCATGCATCCTGGGCCTCCAGAAGATCATCAAGGAGGCGCCAAGTTTCTTCGGCCTCCTCAGGGGATAACTTTTGGATAGCAAAGCCTACGTGGACGATGACAAAGTCTCCGACTTTAATCTCCTCTTCGGGTAGAAGCTGAAGGTAGATCTCTCTTCTTACCCCCCGGGCCTCAGCTAGCCCCAAGGGATAGTTTATCTTTACCAGCTTCATGGGTACTCCAAGGCACATGTCGGGCTCCTTTTTGCCAATGAGATGTTTAAATCCTTAAACAGTTCCAGAAGCCGTTTTTCCAGAGGAACAAAAGCGGCCTCAATCTCCGGCGAAAGTCCGACTCCAGGGGCGATCTCTTTGGGAATTACGGTATAGGCCCAAAAGTGCTTTGGTAAAAGACCAGAGAGCCGGCCCAAGGCCAGGGCATCCTTTATTCCGACTTGATGGGCCGAGGCCAGGGAGGTCGGAGGCAAGGCTTCAAGGGCCTTTTCATCAAGGAGCTTGATGGTTCCCGGAGGAGCCTGATCGAGAAGGACATCAAAAATAACCACGGCCTCATAGCCCCTTATGAGATTCAGGAGCGAAAAACCAGCACAACCCCCATCTATCAGCTGAACCCCTCGAGGAAAATGGTATCGTCTTTCCAGGTGGCGAACAAAGTGGACCCCAAAACCTTCATCCTTAAGAAGAAGGTTGCCTAGACCCACCAAGGCCAATTTTATCTCTTTAGACCTTTTGGTCGACATCAACCCTCCAAAGTCCTTGCATCCTAAATTTTAAGCCCTGAATTTACCACACTTTTTACAACTGGTGTCTTCATGACAAATTTTGTCATTTTTGGAGTTTATGGTCTAAATTTTTCTTTTAACTCCTCCTAGATCCCCCTAGTTTAAAAAATCTTTTGATTTTTTTCTTCTAGGATGCTAGAAAGAATTTATGGATTTTTTGCCAATAGGCGTTTCGTTATCTCCTCAGTTTTTTCGGCTCTTCAGGGTTAAGATCGGCTTATAAACGGCTTTTTACCAATTAATTAATTAAGGAGGCCTGGGGATGGACCGTCTTCAAACTCGGCTTTTGGGGAAGATGAGTCGGCGGAGTTTCTTAAAGGCGGTGACCATGGCCACCGCGGCCATGGGTTTGCCGGCAGAGATGGTGGGTAAGGTGGCCGAGGCGGCGGCCTCTCCCCAACGGCCGCCGGTGATATGGCTCCATTTTATGGAGTGTACCGGCTGTACAGAGACGTTACTTCGTTCCTCTCATCCTGATGTGGCCCGACTTATTCTTGATCTTATCTCACTGGATTATCATGAGACCTTAATGGCTGCTGCGGGGCACCAAGCAGAGACCGTCCTTGAGGAACAAGTCAGGAAGAACGAGGGGCGCTTTATCTGTGTGGTTGAGGGGGCCATCTCCAAAAAGGACGGAGGTATATATTGTAAGATTGGTGGCCGGACAGCCCTGGAGATCCTCAATCACGTGGCCAACAAGGCCCAGATGATAATTGCCATTGGAGCCTGTGCCTCTTTTGGAGGAATTCAGGCCGCCCATCCCAATCCTACCGGGGCCGTAGGAGTGCGGGATATCATTAAGACCAGGCCGGTGATCAATATTCCTGGATGTCCTCCCAATCCCTATAATATTTTGGGCACTATTATCCATACCCTTACCTTTGGACGTCCTCCGGAGACAGATGAGCTGGGACGCCCCAAATTCGCCTATGGTCGGAAAATCCATGACCATTGTCCTCGGCGGCCTCATTTTGATGAAGGCCGCTTTGTTGAGGAGTTCGGGGACCCTGGCCACCAGAAGGGCTACTGTCTCTATAAGGTAGGTTGTAAGGGGCCGGTGACTTATTCCAACTGTCCGGTAATTCGCTTCTGTGATGTGGGCATCTGGCCGGTAGGTGCAGGCCACGGATGTATCGGTTGTACGGAACCCCGCTTTTGGGACAGTATGACCCCCTTCTATGAACATCTACCCGAGGTCTATATCCCTGCTGGAGGCGGTATCCGGAAGGAGGCGGAAAAGATTGGAAAGGTGGCGGTTGGTGGAGCCTTGGCCGTGGTGGCCACCCATGCCGCCGTCGGGGTAATCAAAAAGCTGGCCAAGTCTGGTCAGGACAAAGGGGAGGAATAGCCTATGGCCACCAGGGTAACCATTGATCCTATCACCAGGATCGAAGGTCATCTACGGATAGACGTAGAGGTTGATTCCGGTAGAGTTACCGATGCCTGGGCTTCAGCCCAGATGTGGCGAGGGATAGAGGTTATTCTCAGGGGACGAGATCCTCGCGATGCCTGGGCTTTCTGCCAGCGGATCTGTGGGGTCTGTACTACGGTCCATGCCATTGCCTCGGTGCGGGCCGTGGAAAATGCCCTGGGGATCGAGATCCCGCTCAATGCCCAGTATGTTCGGAATATTATCCTCGCTGCCCATGCTCTTCACGACCATATTGTCCATTTTTATCATCTCTCGGCCCTTGACTGGGTAGATGTGGTCTCGGCTCTTAAAGCTGATCCTAAAAAGACGGCTGCCTTGGCTCAGAGCCTCTCTTCTTGGCCAGGGAATGGGGCCAGCCGCTTTAAGGCCGTCAAGGAAAAGTTGGAGGCCTTTGTGAAGAGTGGTCAGCTTGGGCCTTTTGCCAACGGTTATTGGGGCCATCCGGCCATGAATCTTCCCCCTGAGGCCAATCTCATGGCCGTCTCCCATTATCTAGAGGCCCTGGACTATCAGTTTAAGGCCAATCAGGTAGTGGCCATCTTTGGAGGGAAAACCCCTCATATACAGACAGTCATCGTGGGCGGAGTGGCCTTGGCGATAAATACCAATAACCTGGCAACCATCAACATGGAGCGCCTTTACTGGGCCAAACAACTTCTCACCGAGGTAAGAGACTTCGTCCACCAAGTCTATCTACCGGATGTTATTGCTGTCGGGGCCCTCTATAAAGACTGGCTAGCCTATGGAGCTGGGGTGACTAACTACCTGGCCGTTCCCGATATGCCCCTTGATACCAAGGGAGAGGTCTTTGATCTGCCTGGGGGGACGATCTTCGGGGGAGATCTTAAAACGGTTACCCCTATATCGAGTTTCAATGATCCTTATTTCCGGGACAATGTGGCCGAAAGTATCTCTCATTCTTGGTACGATGGTGACTGGACGAGGCATCCCTGGAAAGAGGAGACCAGGCCCCGTTATACCTCCTTTGAGGAAGACGGCAAATACTCCTGGGCCAAGGCGCCAAGGTTTAAAGGGGAACCTATGCAGGTGGGGCCTTTGGCTCAGATTCTGGTGGGCTATGCTCAAGGCCACGAACTGACCAAAAAATGGCTAAATCATGCTCTTTCTCGGCTCTCGTCGTTGGCCGGCCAAAAGGTTCCCCTTACGGCCCTTCATTCTACTCCCGGACGCCATCTGGCTCGAGCCGTCCGGGCGGCTATGTTGGCTGATTTGGCCCTCAAGCACCTTGATCTTCTCATTGAGAACATCGGTCGGGGAGATACAGAGGTCTTCCCCTATCGGACCCCACCGACCTTTCCTAAGGGTGAGATTCGGGGTTTTGGATTCCATGAGGCTCCTCGGGGGACTCTTTCCCACTGGGTGATCATTAAAGATGGGGTCATAGATAATTATCAGTGTGTGGTACCCTCTACCTGGAACGTCAGCCCTAGGTGCCAAGCCGGGAAAAGAGGCCCTTATGAGGCCGCCCTCATCGACAGTCCCGTAGCTCAACCTCAGAGACCGCTTGAGGTCTTAAGGACCATTCACTCCTTTGATCCCTGTATTGCCTGTGCCGTCCATGTTCTCAACCCTCAGAGGGAAGAGATAGTCAGGGTCAAGGTCCTTTAGACGAGGAGGTCAAATATGGCCACCAGAAAAGAAGTCTTGTATCGTCGGGTCTTTGTCTGGAGTGGGGCCTTAAGGATCTTTCACTGGGCCTTTGCTCTCTCTACGTTGGTCTTGATCCTCACCGGCCTCTATATCCATTATCCTCCGGTGACCACCAAGTGGGCGGAATTTAAACCCCAGTATCTAATGGCCACTCTACGTTATTATCATTTTACGGCGGCCTATTTCTTCATGGCCGCCCTGATCATCCGGATCTATCTCCTCTTTTTTGGCAACCGATATGAAAGATTTACTGATTTTCTGCCCATTAACCGACGCAACATCAAATCTCTGGGCCAGTCCCTGCGGTTTTACCTCTACCTTACAGACGAACACGAGTGGCGCATGGGGCATACGGTCTTGGCTGGCACGATCTATTTTCTTCTCTTTATCTGTGCCATCGTCATGACCCTTTCGGGTCTTTATCTACTTTATCCGGAGACAGCCTGGATAAATAATCTTGGGGTCCTCATTTTTGGTTCACCGCAGGAGGCCCGCCTGATTCACTATCTTTTGCATTGGGGATTTATCTTCTTCGTGGTGGTTCACCTCTACATTGCTGTCTGGAACGACTTTAAGGCTCCGGAGGCCATCATCTCTGGAGCGGTCTCTGGTTGCAAATTTATGCCTGCTGATCAGGTAGAGGATTAACAAATGCGAGGCAAGGGCTCACCGCTTAAGAGGGCAAGGAGCCTTTGCCCGCCATAGACGGTCCTTAGGCTCACCTGGGGGTGACCGAGGGCCTCTACCCAGCCAATGATGGCCGCCATCTGGCCCTCAGAGAAGCTGCTGAGAATCCTCAGGGCCTCCTGACCGCGGCCTTTTTTTACCACGGCCACCAGTTTCCCCTCATTGGCCAAATAGAAGGGATCGAGGCCTAGTAGCTCGCAGCCAAAACGGACCTCTTCCCGGATAGGGACGGCCTCTTCTTCGATGAGGATCTGGGCTTGGCCATCCCGGGCCAATTCGTTGAGAGCTGTGGCCAGCCCTCCCCTGGTAGGATCTCTCAAGGCGTGAAGATCATCCCCTAGGGCCTCTACCAGGGCCTTGACTAGATGATGAAGGGGGCAGGTATCGCTGGCCAGACCTTCGAGATCTAGATCCTCTCGGGCCGAGAGGACAGCTAGACCGTGTTCTGCAATGGGGCCAGAGACAATGATCTCGTCTCCGACGGCGATCCGTCCTGGATGGATCTTGACCCCCCTTGGGATGGCTCCCAGCCCAGAGGTATTGATGAATATTTGATCGGCCTTTCCCCGGGGAACCACTTTGGTGTCGCCAGTGATTACGGCCACCTTGGCCCTTCGGGCGGCCTGGGCCATGGAAGAGACGATTTCTTCTAATATCTCCAGAGAGAGGCCTTCTTCGAGGATAAAGCCTACCGAGAGACAGAGAGGCTCAGCCCCGACCATGGCTAAGTCATTGATCGTTCCATGGATGGCTAAGGTTCCGATGTTTCCCCCGGGGAAAAAGATCGGCTCAACCACAAAGCTGTCGGTACTAAAGGCCAGGAGGCCTGAAGGAGGAGGCATTATGGCGGCATCCAGGAGCCGGTCAGGTCGGCCAAAATGACGCCAGAAGAGCCTCTCGATGAGATCAAGGCTAGTCCTTCCACCACTTCCGTGATCAAGGAGGATGATCTTAGTCACTTTGAGGCCGGATTTTTCTCCATTTTTTTCGGAAGAGGGCCTTCTTCAGAGGGGAGAGATGATCAACAAAGAGGATACCGTTGAGGTGGTCTATCTCATGCTGAAGGGCCCGGGCCAGGAGCCCTTCGCCCTCAAGCTTGAATTCCCGCCCCTCTCGGTCATAGGCTCGGGCCAGAACCCGAGCATGTCTTTTGACTTTGGCACTGTATCCAGGCAAAGAGAGACACCCTTCCTCTTCATAGACCTCCCCTTCGGCCTCCAAGATCTCAGGGTTTATCAGGACAATCAACTCTCCGGGCTGGCCATCTTTCTGGGTGACATCCATTACTACCAGCCGCTTCAACTCCCCGATCTGGTTGGCTGCCAACCCCACCCCCTTGGCTCTGTACATAGTTTCGACCATATCATCGATTAGCTTCTGGAGGGCAGCGTCTATCTCCCGGATGGGTTCTGCCTGTTGGCGAAGTAAAGGTTCAGGATAGATGAGCACTTTTCTGTTTGACATAATTCTAAACTAATATCCCTTCTACATTTTGACAATCTTTTTAAATCCTACCCCTTCCGAGGCTCAGGTGGCAATGATAGTATTGGCCTCCAGAGAAAGAGGGACCGGATAATGACCCATTTCGAAGCTATCTTTTTAGGAATTGTCCAAGGGATAACGGAATTTCTGCCGATTTCAAGCTCCGGGCATCTGGCCTTGGCAGAATATTTTTTTCAGATCGAAGGCGGGGGGCTCACCTTCGATGTCTTCCTGCATTTAGGGACCTTGGTGGCCATCCTTATCTATTTTTGGCGGGAGTGGCTGGCCATGCTTAATCCTCAGGACAGGTCTCAAAAGCGCCTTCTTCTTTTTATTGTCTTGGCCACCATCCCTGGAGCCCTGGCCGGGGCCCTTTTGGGGGATGTGGTTGAGGA
The DNA here is from genome assembly GCF_054026695.1 of Thermosulfuriphilus sp. Classification (NCBI taxonomy): domain Bacteria; kingdom Pseudomonadati; phylum Thermodesulfobacteriota; class Thermodesulfobacteria; order Thermodesulfobacteriales; family Thermodesulfobacteriaceae; genus Thermosulfuriphilus; species Thermosulfuriphilus sp. Next base: position 112,492 of record NZ_JBPMLP010000048.1, on the reverse strand, counting down.
TAGTCTCCGACGTCCCCAGGTGATAGCCTTTTCTCTTTCTTCTGTGGCCCTTTTGCTCATCTTAGCCGAACGCCTTAGCAACCATCATCGAGGCTTTGAGGAGATCGGCTTGAGGGAGGCCCTGATCATCGGTCTGGCCCAGGCCTTGGCCATTGTCCCTGGGGTCTCCCGAAGCGGTATTACCATGACGGCGGCCCTTTTTCTGGGATTTGCAAGGCCGGCGGCGGCCAAGTTTTCTTTTCTCCTTTCAGCTCCCATTATCGGAGGGGCCGGTCTTTATGAATCCTTGGGGCTTATCCACGAAGGAGGGCTTGAGAGCTTTGATCTTTCTTTTTTATGGGGATTTCTGGCCGCCTTTTTTTCCGGGCTTCTAGTAATTGCTTGGCTGCTTCGCTTTCTGGTTCGACATACCTTTTACCCCTTTGCCTTCTATCGTCTGGCTTTGGCGGCCCTGGTGATGATTCTATTGATCTTCTCTCCGGTTGAGGCCCGTGGGGGGCAGGGCGGTTTTTATGTGGTTCATCTCAGTACCTCCCCTCTGCGTCCCGAGGCCCTTTTGGCTCCGATACCTCCAATGAGTGAGGGTTCAGGCATCATCTGGGACCGCCGGGGACATATCGTTACCAGCTACCATCTTATCCAGGAGAGCCGCTTTCTAGAGGTTACCTTGCCAGATGGATCCAAGTGGCCGGCCCGGGTCATTGGCTACGATCCAGAGACCGATGTCGCCCTTCTGGGGATAAACGCCCCGGCTGAGCGTCTGTCCCCGGCAATCTCTTCTCCAAAGGTCCCCCGCCGAGGGGAGTGGATCTTTTATTGGGGCAATCCCTGGGGGCGGGGCCTGGCTGTTGGCGGGGCTCAGGTGCGGGATCTCCGACGAGAGATAGTCTGGGAGGATATTTCCCTGAAGGGAGTTATCGAACTTTCGACCCCGGTGCCGCCTGGCTTCTGCGGAGGGGCGGTGGTTGACAGAAAGGGAAGGCTTCTGGGCATGGCTACTTGTCTTTTCCCTGAGGCCCAAAGGGCCGGGATCGGTCTGGCCGTGGATGTCCGGGAGATTCGGACGGTGTTCCCGGAGCTTTTGGAAAAGGGCTATATTGAGCGGGCCTGGTTCGGGGTGGTCGCACAGGATCTGGTGCCGGCCTTCGCCAGGGCCCAGGGGCTTCCGGTTGAAAAAGGGGCGGTGGTCTTCAAGGTCTTACCCGATAGTCCTGCTGCTCGGGCCGGTCTCAAGGGGGGTAAAGAGGAAGTACTTTTTGGTAATACGATTGTGTCTGTAGGGGGGGACATAATCTATGCCCTTGACGGCCAACCTGTGGCCTCGGCGGCTGAGCTGGAAAGGATTATCTCCAAGAAAAAGCCGGGTCAGGTGGTTAAGGTGGCCTTTTTTCGAGGTAAGAAGAAAAAAGAGGTTCGGGTTAGATTAATGGCCAAGCCAGGATATCATCGGAGGAAAAGATGACTGAAATCAACATTCCCGAAGAGGTTAAACCCATTTATGAACGTTTGTCTCAGAGGTATGAGTTGGAGTTTGAGCCCATTGCCGTGCGGGGTAGGTCTATCCAGTTTCTCCGGCTGGGCAACTTAGAGCCCCTTCTTGAACAAAGGGATGTTCTCACCGAGGTCTCTAATTTTCCTTTCTGGGTCAAAATCTGGGAAGGGGCAGTGGTTCTAGCCGATTTTTTGGCCTCTATCGAGGCCTCTCCCCCGAAGCGGATCCTTGAGATAGGAGCCGGGCTAGGGGTGGCGGGTCTTTTTGCTGCTGCTTCTGGCCATCAAGTAACCATTACCGATGGGGAGGAAGAGCCCCTTGATTTTGTGAGGGTTACAGCAGCTGTCAACAATCTAGAGGTGGAAGTCGCTCGGATGGACTGGTCTTCGCCCCAAGATATGGGGCAGTTTGACCTGATTGTTGGGGCAGAAGTGGTTTACTCCTCCCGAATATATGAAGCCCTCTTGACCCTCTTCCGACGATTCCTCAAACCTGGCGGCACTATATATCTTTCGCATTCTTCTGAGAGGCTTCGGACTCTGGGGCCCTTTTTGGCTAAGGCCGAGATCGAATACGATCTGGCCATGAGTCGGCGGCGTCTTAAGGCCGAAGACGAGGTCTTTGAGATCCTGCTCACCAGACTCACCCCCAAAGACGGGGCTTAGGAATCCTCGGGATCAATGTCGACAATCAACCGTAGGGGATGCCCGCGGCCAGCCTTGCGGGCCAGTTCCTGGGCCTTGGCCAGGCCTTGGTGGAGGGCTACCACCGAAGCGGCCTTTAGAATTACCTGCCAACGCCACCGGCCTTTGAGGCGAGGACGACTGGTAGCTGCTGGCCCCAGGATCTCCACTTCTGGAGGCACCTGGGAGCTTAAGGCCTCTAAGGCCCTGGCGACCTTCTCCCCAGCCTCAGCTGAGGTGCTCTCCCATATCAGACTGGCCAGACGGGAAAACGGCGGCCAGTTTAGCTCTTCCCGAAGGCTGATTTCGGTCTCATAGAAGCCCTGATAGTCATGTCTTAGGGCGTAACGAAGGCTATAGTGGCCCGGGTTGAAACTCTGGATGATCACCTCGCCGGTGCTGGCCCGGCCGGACCTTCCAGCTACCTGGACCAAGAGCTGGAAGGTCTTCTCTGGGGCCTTGAAATCCGGAAAATTGAGGGAAAGATCGGCCAGAATGACCCCCACCAGGGTTACTCCTGGAAAATGGTGCCCCTTGCTGATCATCTGGGTGCCTACCAAAATGTCGACTTCCCTCTGACCAAAGGCCTTTAGGACCGTTTGCAAACGGCGCGGGTTCCGGGCCAGATCACGGTCAAGCCGCTCCACCCTAGCTTGAGGAAGAAGCCGCCTTATCTCCTCGACCACCCGTTCTGTGCCCAACCCGAGAATCTCTAGCCTTCCCTGGCCACAAGCCGGACACTGGGGGAGGGCCTTCAGGGCCAGACCACAGTAATGGCAACGGAGCACTCCTTCCTCTTTATGGTAGGTTAGAGCTACCGAACAGTTTAGACAACGGAACTGGTAGCCGCACCGCTGACAGGCCACAAGAGTGGCAAAGCCACGCCGGTTTATAAAAAGGATTACCTGTTCCTGGAGTTTTAGCCTCTTTTCTATGGCCTCAATAAGGGGACTAGAGATGAGATAGCCGACCTTTTTTACCCGAGTGAGATCGATCAAATGAACCCTAGGGAGACGAGATCCGCTGGGGCGCTCTTTGAGGCTCAAAAGGCGAAGCCTTCCCTTCCGAGCCAAATAATAGCTCTTAATAGAAGGAGTGGCCGATCCCAGGATAACACCGGCTTTGGTCAGCTTGCCTCTAGCCAGGGCCAGATCTCGGGCCTGATAGCGAAGGCCTTCTTCCTGCTTGTATGAGGGGTCATGCTCCTCATCGATGATGATTAGACCAATGTCCTCAAGAGGGGCAAAGATGGCCGAGCGAGCTCCGATTATGATCGGATAGCCACCTTGGGCGGCCTTTATCCAGGATTCAGATCGTTCCTTTGGAGGTAGGAAGCTGTGGAGAAGAGCTACATCTTGGCCGAATTCGGCCACAAAAGCAGCCTCTATAGCCCCGATCAGGGCAATCTCCGGCACCAAAACAAGGACCTTTTTTCCTTGAGCCAAGACCTCTCTGGCAGCCTCGATGTATATCCAGGTCTTGCCGCTTCCAGTGATCCCATGAAGGAGAAAGGGTTGGTAGCCCTTTTTTAAACCCTTGACAATAGCCTCAAGGGCCGTCTTCTGACTCTTGGAGGGGGTGATTTTAACCCGATTAAGATCTTCTGGCTCCAGGATACTAAGAGCCGAGGAGGACCTTGAGGGCTTTTTGATCACCTCCTGAAGGAGTCCCTTCTTGAGCCATTCTTTGGTCAATTTGAGGCTCTCTTCTCCATAGTTTCTCTTAATCGTCTCCAGTGAGAGCCCCCGTTTGCCGGCCCGCTTAAGGCCAACTACCAGGGGCAGACCCTCAGGCAGAAGGGCCTTCCCCTCTTCACTAAGAGCCACCTTGGCCGAAGGGGCCCTAAGAAGAGGGCTGGGGAGAGCCGTTTTGATTACCTTGGTCAAGGGGGCCTGATAATACCAAGAAACCCATTTAAGAAAGGACCAAAGCCCCGAGGGAATGATGGGCCGATCATCAAGGATGGGCAGGGGAGGATCCCCGGGAAGGAGATCTTCGGCCTCAAGGAGCTCTTTGAAGACAATGCCCACCTGGTAGCCCCTCCCTTTAGGGGCCAGGACTCTGGCCCCTAAAGGGACTCGGCCCTCAAGGAGGGCCTTTCGGATCTTTCCTGAGACGGGAAAGATGATCTCGGCAAACAAGTCTTAAGGCTCTATAAGGTCTTGGCCAACTCCTTGAGGTAGGCAGCTAGCCGGGGGCCTAGTTCGGGATGTTTGAGGCCAAAGGCTAGGGTGGCCTCAAGGTAGCCAAACTTGTCTCCGGCGTCATAGCGCCTTCCTTTGAAGCAATAGGCATAAAAGGGTCTCTCTCTGGCCAGAGCAGCCAAGGCATCGGTCAGTTGAATCTCTCCACCGTGGCCAGGGGGGGTCTTTTCTAGGAGGGTGAAAATTTCAGGGACAAGAATATAGCGGCCGATGATGGCTAGATTGGAATCAACCGTTCCGGGAGCAGGTTTTTCGATCATTCGCTTGATCCGGAAGACCCCAGGCTCAACCTCTTCTCCCTCAACAATGCCGTAGCGGTGGACTTGGTCCTCAGGGACCGGGCTTACCGCAATTACAGGGGCCTGATACCGCTGGTAAACCTTGAGCATCTGAAGGGTGCAGGGCTCTTCGGCATCGACAAGATCGTCTCCTAAAAGAACGGCAAAGGGTTGATTACCAACAACATTTTTGGCCATAAGCACCGCGTGCCCTAGGCCTAGGGGCTTTTTCTGGCGGACGGCAATAATATGTTCAATGAGTTGGGAGACCCTTTTGACCTCTTCAAGAAGATCCCATTTTTTCTTCTCTGTAAGGTAGGCCTCAAGTTCGTAGGAATAGTCAAAGTGATCCTCGATGGCTGACTTGTGGGAGGCGGTAATGAGAATGATGTCTCTTATCCCAGAAGCAACTACCTCTTCGACAATATATTGAATGGTGGGGCGATCAACAATGGTGAGCATCTCTTTGGGGATGGCCTTGGTGGCTGGCAGGAAACGCGTGCCTAGCCCAGCGACAGGTATTACCGCTTTGCTGACTTTCATCAGTCGTTCCTCCCTCCTGTGGCCAGAAATCGTTTCTCGACGACAGACCAAGCCAGGGCCTCGATGATAGCCTCGGCATAGGCTGCCCGGTCGTTTCCAAAATCAAATAAATAGGCATGATCAGCGGTATCGACAACTATGAGAGGTTGATACTCGGGGCAGAGCCCTTCTGATTCGCTGTCAAGGCAGAAGTGATGGATCCTTCCAGACTGATCCTTGGCCACTATCGCCCAGGCCCGGGCCGCCTGGCAGAGGGAGTAGAAGTGGATCTTCCAGCGTTCAAAGGAACCAAATGTTTTTTTGATGGCCGCTGAGATTTTAGGGCGGGGGCTTTCGTGACCCAAGGAAAGCCCTTGGAAATAAAGCCTATGCCAGTGGACAGAAGTGATCAACTCGCTGTAGGCCCTGATCAAGGAGCGATAGTCGCTATAGAGGGAATTGACTCGGGAAAGATCTACCTCGTTGAGGTAGCCTTCCACCTCCGAGAGTTTTTCTTCTTGGAGTCTGAGATAGGCGAGATGGGTTTTGATCTGGGTGGCCGAGAATCCTTTTACCCGCCCGACAAGGCTAGCGAATTCTTCAGCCCTGAGGCCTCTTGTTGCCCCCAGGCTAGAGATAGCCAGGGCGGCCATTAAGAATTGGCGTCGATTTAAATCCATGCCTCTATTTAGCCCAAAGAGGCCAGAGCTGGCAAGCGATCAAGAAGTTCGAGGAATTTGCGGTAAAGGCGCTCTCGTTCCTGCCAGGCTCGGGAGAGAACATCAGCCAGATGAGGAATATCCCGAGGATTTATCGTCAGATCCACCGAAAGCCGGAAGGCTTCCAGATCATCAAGGGTTTTATAAGGCCCAATAAGGGCTGAGAAGAAACGGCGACGCTCCTGAGTCGAAAGCTGGGAGAGGCTCTGCCAGATCTCGATTCCCTTGGTGTCTTCTGGCCCAAAGGCCAAAATGACTGCCTCAGGCTGGGTGTAGCGCAGGGCCCTTAAGAAATGATTCTTGTCGCCAACCTCGACGATCTCTAACCCTCTGGCCCTAAGGATTCGGATAACCGGATCCTTGGGGTCATTGAATCCCCAATAGATGATGGCCGCTGGTCCTCGGGGCCAATCAAAGAGTTCATCCTCGTCCCCAGAGGATGGTTTCTTGGGGATCTCCGGGGCCCGGTTGAGGGGTTGAAGGGGGACCTTGCATTTGGGGCAGGGGATGCTTCGGGCCAAGGCCGTCTGGCCCTTGAGCCTGAAACGCCCCCCGCAACTCGGGCAACGGAATTCCCGTCCTTCTTGGTTATTTGAGGTCTCCTTCAAGGTCAAGGGACAACTCCATTTCGCTGGTTTTTTCGCCTCGAGCACTTTTGATAAGATCTATACCTCGGCCCACAAGATCCCGTCTGGTACAGTAGGCTAGGGCGGTCTCTTCGGTGATCAGCCCTTCTTTGAAGAGCTGGAGGATGTGTTGATCAAAGGTCTGCATCCCGTACGGGCTACCTTCGTGGATGATGTGGTAAAATGTCCGTCCTTCGTCTTCTCCTAAAAGGATGGCCTCTTTGGCCCGGAGATTGTTGTAAAGGATTTCAAATATAGCTACCCGTCCTCCTCCTACTTTGGGCAAAAGCTTCTGACAAACTATCCATCTTAAGGCATCGGCCAGTCGGAAACGGATCTGTCTTTCCTCCTCGGTGTTGAAGAATCCAAGAATTCGATTGATAGTGTGCCCGGCATTTACTGTATGGAGGGTGGAGAAGACCAGGTGTCCAGTCTCCGCAGCGGTGAGGGCGATTTCCATGGTTTCTCGATCACGGATCTCCCCTACCAGGATGACGTTAGGTGCCTGACGGAGAGCAGCCCTAAGGCCGCTGGCGAAGTGATCGAAATCAAGGCCCAGCTCTCGCTGGTTGAAGGTAGCCTTTTTAGATTGATGAACATATTCGACCGGATCTTCTAGAGTGACGATATGGACTGCTTCTTCCTCGTTGATGGCGTCCAGGATGGCCGCCAGAGAGGTGGTCTTACCAGTACCTGTGGCCCCAGTGAAAAGGATGATCCCGTTTTTCTCCCGGGCCATCTGATAAAAACATTTAGGCAAATCAAGCTCTTTGATACTTGGAACCCGGCTCTCTAGCTTGCGCATCACCAAGCTGTATGATCCTTGACGGGAGAAGATGTTTATCCGGAAACGGGTGCCATCTGGCAAGCGATAGGAGAGATCACAGGAGCCAGTGGTAACCAAGTCTTTGAGAAGCCGTTCGTTTCCCCGGATGAGAGAAAGAGCCAGGATCTCAGTCTGGAAAGGGGTAAGTGTTTCAATGGGGACCTCGTCCCAGAAGACGGGGTGGAGCCGGCCATCGGCAGCTACCTGGAGGGGGCGGCCGACGGTAAAATTAAGATCTGTAACCCGCTCGCGGGCTCGGGCCAGATAGCCGATCAGATGGGCGACATCCTGATCCCTCACTCCTAGACCTCCGTAAAGTCAGTGAGCTCTCCTTTGACGAAGGGGAGAAAACGGGCCTTATCGACCGCCTTGTTCAGGGCCTCCTGGGGATTGATCCAGCCTTTCTTAAGAAGTTCCATTATGGAGTCATCAAGACTGATCATTCCGTATTTTCTCCCCGTCTGGATAGCCGAGGGTATCTGGTAGGTCTTACCCTCCCGAATAAGATTCCTGACCGCTGGAGTGGCAATGAGAATCTCAAAGGCCACACAGCGTCCAGGGACATCCACTCGTTTGAACATGGTCTGTGAGACCACGGCCCTTAAGGCATCGGCCAGAGTGGAACGGATCTGGGGTTGTTGCTGATGGGGGAAGATCTCAATGATTCGGTCTACTGTTTTGGCGGCATTGATGGTGTGCAGGGTTCCAAAGACCAGGTGACCAGTCATGGCCGCCTCAATGGCCAGGGCAATGGTCTCTAGATCCCTCATCTCACCGACCATGATAATGTCCGGATCCTCACGAAGGGCAGCCCGGAGAGCGGCCGCAAAGCTTTTGGTATGAAGACCAACTTCTCGGTGGTTGACCAGACATTTCTGGGATTCGTGAACAAACTCGATGGGATCCTCGATGGTCAGAATATGATCCCGTCGGGTCTTGTTAGCGTGGTCAATTATGGCTGCCAGAGTCGTCGATTTACCAGAACCAGTAGGTCCGGTAACCAATACCAGCCCTTTGGGTAGGGAGGCCAGTTTAGTAAGGATGGAGGGAAGGCCCAGCTCATCGGCAGAAAGAATCCTTGAAGGGATGAGCCTGAAGACCGCTCCGACCCCATTTTTCTGACGGAAATAATTGGCTCGGAAGCGAGCCAGTTTGGGAATCTCGTAACCAAAGTCAACGTCTCCGGTCTCTTCAAAGACCTTGATTTTATCCTCCGGGGCGATCTCATAGAGCATGCTCTTGAGTTCTTCGTTATCTAGAGGGGGGTACTTAATTTTCTGAAGCTCTCCATGGATCCTGACCCGGGGTACTGCCCCGGCCACCAAGTGGAGGTCTGAGGCTCCGGCATCGACCATTAGCTTGAAGAAGGCGTCTATCTTGGCCATAGCTTGATCTCTAAAGGCAAGGAGTAATTCCTAAATTCTGATCGACATCCCTTGAGAATCTCTTAACACTTTGGCGGCTTACGAAGGGAGGATCTCATTGAACAGGCGTCGATTGATCTCTCGGACCTTAAGGTATTCTTCAAGACTTCCAGGTCCCAGAATGACTTCAGCCTGTCTGATCTCCTCGGCACTATAAACCCGCTCTTCGGTCCTCCGGTCATAGAACAAGACCAGCCGTCGGTCCAGCCTTCTCAAAAAGCGGTAGTTGTGGCCTAAAGTGCAAGCGGTCTCCGGGGCCAGGATCTTCTCTCTGGCCAAGACGTTCAGGGCCTCAAGGGTATTAGGAGGAAAGAGCCCTCCAAGGCGGGGGGCAAAACGGAGTCCGAGCCACTGGACAATGAATTCTATATCAGCCAGAGCTCCGTAGCCAACTTTAGGATTGAAGCGGCCTTTTTCTTCTCGGGACCGTTCCTTCTCTATCCGCTCCCGCATCTCCCGGAGCCTTTTCCCTTCCTTGCGACCGATCTTCAGGTTGGTGAGGATCCGACCCACGGCCTCCAGGGCCCTCTGGCCCAATTCCTGATTCCCTTCAAGGTAGGCCAATCGGAGGAGGGCTTGTTTTTCCCAGAGATCTGAGTCCCTTTGATGGTACTCCAAGAAGGCTTCAATCTCGCTCACCAAAGGGCCCTTATTCCCCCCAGGCCTTAGCCGGACATCGACCTCATACCCAGGCCCTTCTTCAAGGGGCATGGTTAGAACAGAGATGAGGTTTTGGGCCAATTTGGTAGAGACAATCATCTCCTCTTGGCCCCCTTCGTAAAGAAAGATGATGTCCAGATCCGAACGGTAAGATAACTCCCGGCCTCCAAGTTTTCCTAAGGCCATGATGGCCATAGACTGGGGAAGGCGGCCTATACGGCGCTTGATCTCCCTCTGGGAGAGAAAATAGGCTCCCTTAAGGACCACCTCGGCAATAGTGGCCAGCCTCTGGGCTACGGCTTGAATACGACCGTTTAGTTCAGCGAAACCGGTGGCCAGGATCTCTTCATTCTTGAAACGTCTCAGACTGGCCACCGCCTCGCCGTAGTCTTCCCTTTGGAGTTGATAAAAGAGCTCTTCTTTTTTGATCTCTCCTGGATGATCGATCCTTAAAACCAAGGCCTCACTCAGAATAGGGCCTTTAAGCAAGAGATCAGAGAGAAAGGGACTTGTTCCCAGGACATAGATCAGCCTTTCGGCTACATCCGGGCGGTCCTTGAGGAGGTAAAGGAGGGAGGTGCGTCCTCCGGCCCTGGTAATAAAGGTATCTAAATTGGCAAGGGCCCTTTCAGGCTGAGGGGTCTTTATGGCCATCTGGATGAGTTCTGCAAGCACAGGCCAGAGGATCTCCCGCCTCCGTTGGCTAAGGAGACTTTGGCCCTTGAATTTGGCCACCAGTGAGGCCAGAGGCTCGGTGGAGGACAGCCCAAGTTCGGCAGCTGCTTCCTCTAAAGGTTCGCCGGCCAAGGCCGAATCGAGGAACTCTCGAAGCCTCTGAGAGGAAGTAGTCTTACCCGTAGGACGGAACAGGGCCCTGAAATGTCCTTCGACGCGGCGGCGGATCTCGGCTAGAGCTTCCTTAAGCTGGTCTTCATCAGCCAAGCCTATGGAGCGGGCCAGATTCCTTAGAGCCAGAGGCTGGTCGGGGAGTCGATGGGTCTGGTTGAAGTGGGTCATCTGGAGACGGTGCTCCAGGGTTCGCAAAAATATATAGGCCTCGGAAAGGTCCGTCAGGGCCTCTTGAGGGATGAGACCTGTCCGAAAGAGACGCTTTAGCCCTCTTAGGGTATCTCGGCTTCTTATCTGTGGCAGGCGGCCTCCAAAGATAAGTTGTAGAGCCTGGACGAAGAATTCTATCTCTCGGATTCCTCCAGGGCCCAGCTTAATGTCTCTGAGAAGTTTTTTCTGGGCTGTCTCCCGGATGATCTTCTCCTTAAGATGGGCAATTTCTTCTAGATAGGTATAGTCGAGAAAACGCCTGAAGACGGTGGGTTCAATGGCCCTTAAAAAATGGAGACCGGCCTCCATGTCTCCGGCAACGGGGCGGGCCTTGATAAGGGCCAGGTGCTCCCAGGCCCGGGCCTGAAAGCGATAGTACGTCAGGGCCGCTGAAAGGCTGTGGACTAACTCCCCATCTTTGCCGCCAGGCCGCAAGCGCATATCCACCCGGGCGGCCATATCTCCTTCTATATAGGCCGAAAGGAGCTGGATAAAGGTTTCGGCCAAGCGGATAACCTTGGCCCGGGACTTTGTGCCGCTGGCCAGGAAGATAAGATCGACATCAGAACTGTAATTTAGCTCTCGAGCCCCAAGCTTTCCCATTCCCAAAACTACCAAGTCCTTAGACGAAAGATCCACCAGCCGGGCCGCAAAATCAAGAGCGGCTTCAAGTAGGCCTTGGTAAATAGCGGTAACGCTCCGGACGATTCGGACAAAGGCCAAACCTCCAAGATCAAGGGCTGCCACTCGGACAAAGGCCCTTTTTTTGACCTTTCTGAGAAGCCGGACAAAGGCGGATCGGTCTTCTGGCAGTGGATAGAGTTCTCTCCGCAGGCTTACTAGGCTGGGGAGGAAGAGGTGCCCCTCAAAGAATATCTCTTGGAGGGCCTTTTTATCGTTGACAAGGGCATTGGTTAGATAGTTTGAGGCCCCAAGGAGCCTGAGGAGGCTGGAGAGGACCTTCTCTTGTCCCAAGAGGTCGTTCCAAGGCAGATCGGGATGGGCCGAAACCAGCCTTTCCCAGCCTCTCATGGCCGCCTCTGGGTCTGGAGACAGTCTCCGGGCCAGTTGGGCTAATCTTTCCATGAAATCTTTATGATCCTTGAGGCCTCTAAGACCAGGACCAGGCTCAAGACCAGAAGCCCTAGGCTGACTGTGGCCAGGAGAAGATGGCCGGCCTTGTACTGTTTGAAGAAAAGAAGCCCTAGCGAGGAGGTGGTCACCAGAATCATAAAGACCGTCGGGATTCCAACAAAGGCCTTGGGTCGTCTGGATCTGGCTAACCATACGAAAAGGGCCAGGAGGGCCAAGGCCGCCAGAAGTTGATTGGCGCTTCCCATAATCGGCCAAATGGTGCGCCATTTGCCAGAGAGGGCCAAAATGGCAGCGCTGGCTACGGTGATAGTGGTGGCCAAAAAGCGGTTATAGGGGCCTATAAGCTCAGCCTCTCTGCCGACCATCTCCTCCAGGGTGAACCGGGCTACCCTGGTGGCGGTGTCTAAAGAGGTGAGGGCAAAGGCGGAGACTGCCAGCCCAGCAAAAGATTGCCCTAAAACAAAAGGAATCCCCAAGGCGGCCATAAAATGGCCCACACCTTGAGAAAAAAGGGCAATAGGACCGATTGTGGCCAATTGATCCTTGTAGGTCGCAAGAGAAAGACCAGCCACGGCCATAAGAGAAACCAGGGCCAGAACGGTCTCTAGAAGCATGGCTCCATAGCCTACTGGACGGGCATGACCGGCCTGGGAGAGCTGCTTGGCAGTGGTCCCCGAGGCCACCAAGGAATGAAAGCCGGAGATGGCTCCACAGGAAGTTATGACGAAAAGAAGGGGAAAAAAGGGGCCGATTTCATTGCTAAATCCCGTCCAGGCAGGGATTTCTATCCGGGGCTGTTTGACCACAAGCCCGATGAGCCCTCCGGCTAAAAGACCGTATAGGAGGAAGGAGTTAAGATAATCTCGGGGTTGGAGGAGAAGATGGACAGGGGTTGTGGCTGCAATGAAAATGTAACCCAAAAGGAGATAGAGCCAGGTCTTTTGGGAAAGGACTAAGGGGAGACGGAAGGAGAGAAAGATAGCCCCTGCAAGCAGGAAGACCCCAACCAGGGTGGCTGGTATGAGGGGGAGCCTCAGCCAGTAGAGGGCCGCCCCAAAGATGACCGCTAGGATGAGAAAAAGCACAGAAGCACTGGCTACCTCGGGGCGGGCGGAAAAGGTCTTGGCTACAATGACCACAAAGGCAGCGATTACCAGGACCAAGGTGGCCCAGGCAAAGGAGAGAAAGAGGAAGAAGGCCCGACTGCCTATGTAGGCCTTGATGATTTCTCCGATGGAACGACCCCGGTGACGAAGGGAGGCAATCATTGCTCCTAAATCGTGGACCCCTCCGGCAAAGATGACTCCTAGGACAAGCCAGGCAAAAACCCCTAACCAACCGAAGGAGATGGCCAATATGGGGCCAATAATGGGGCCGGCTCCGGCAATGGAGGCAAAATGATGACCAAAGACCACCGGCAGAGGGGCGGGAACATAGTCGATTCCGTCTTCTAAACGGTGGGCCGGGGTAGGCTCATCTTCTCGAAGGCCAAACCATTGGGCGACTAGGCGACTGTAGAAGAGATAACCCAGAAGCAGAACCCCTCCGGCAAAAAGGGTGAGGATGGCCCCATTCAAGCCTTAAGGACCTCCTTGGCCTTGATCTGTCCGTCAGAGTCTATCTCATAGATTACCGGGACACCCGTGGCCAACTCCAGGCGGACGACCTCCTCAGGTCCAAGATCATCAAGATGCATAATGATACTCCGCAGGCTGTTTCCGTGGGCGACAACTAAGACGTTTTCTCCTGTCCTTACGACTGGAAGAATCTCCTTCTGAAGGTAGGGGATGGTCCGGCCAGCGGTCTCCTTGAGGCTTTCTCCTCCCGGAGGAGGAACATCATAGCTTCTACGCCAGAGCCTGACCTGTTCCGGGCCATATTTTTCGGCTGTTTCAGTCTTGTTCAGACCCTGAAGCCTTCCGTAATAACGTTCGTTGAGCTCAAGGGCCTGAAAGACGGAAATCTCCTGGGAGTGGTCTCCCTGATACTCTCCCCAGTCTTTCATCCGTCCTTGCTGATGTTTGATTATCGGGATCTTGCCCCCTCCAGCCTCAGCCAGGACCAACAACAAGGTCTCAATAGCCCGGATAAGAAGGGAGGTATAGGCTCGCCCAAACTCAATCCCCCGGATCAGACGGCCAGCCTTTCGGGCCTCCTTGCGGCCCTTTTCTGAAAGGGGGACATCCACCCAGCCGGTAAAACGGTTGGCTCTATTCCAGAGGGATTCGCCATGACGGATAAGGACTAGTTTGGCCACAAGCCCTCCTCAGGATCAGAGTTTCAGCTCGCCGCCAAAGATTTTTTTAAAGACCACGTCCGAAGGGCAAAATCCAGTGATCCCCGAAAAATACAGCATAAAGGTCATAAACCAGATGATGTATTCTCCCCAGCTGTAACCATTGTGGATAAGAAGAAGAGAAACCAAGAGCAGAGTTCCCATGAAGAGCCGTTGAGCTCTAAGAGGAGTCATAGGGCACCTCCGTATCTGAAATAGTTCTTCCGGAAATTAATCCCAACTAGGCCTAGAAACAAGAGCTTAAGTGTTTGTCCCCTGAAGGGGGATGGGATATCCTCAAGAGGAGATGGAAGCCTTGAGAATTTTGGTCTCCGGGGTGGTTCAAGGGGTGGGTTTTCGCCCCTTTGTCTTTCGGTTGGCCCAAAGATACGCTATTAAGGGCTGGGTTCTTAATACCGGAGTTGGGGTAGAGATCAAGGCCTGGGGTAAGAATCTGCCTTCTTTTGTGGCTGCCCTTAAGAATGAAGCTCCGCCTCTGGCCCGAATAAAGGCCATCAGGGTCGAACCCCTTGAGGGTAGTCCTCCAGAGGGATTTTTTGTGGCCAAGAGCCAGCCTGGACTCCGTCGGACCTATATCCCGGCAGATGTGGCCACCTGTGAGGCCTGCTTGGCCGAGATTCTTAATAAGGACGATCGACGTTATCGCTATCCCTTTACCAACTGTACCGATTGCGGTCCTCGTTACAGTGTTATCCTTGACCTGCCTTATGATCGGGCTCAGACTACTATGGCTCCTTTTGAGCTCTGTTCGAAGTGCCGTCAGGAATACCTTGATCCGGCCAACCGGCGCTTCCATGCTGAACCCAACGCCTGCCCGGTCTGTGGGCCCAAAGTTTGGGTGACGGAGCCAGATGGTCGGCCAGTGGCCACCGAAGATCCTATCAGATTCATCGTTGCCAGGCTCTCTGAAGGGGCGATAGTCGCCCTTAAAGGGCTGGGAGGATTTCAGCTGGCGGTCTTGGCCGAAGATGAAGGGGCTGTAAGGCGGCTTCGGGCCAGGAAGCGCCGGCCGGCCAAACCCCTGGCAGTTATGGCCAAGGATCTGGCCTCGGTCAGGAATCTGGCTGTCATCTGCCCCGAAGAAGAAAGGGCCCTTCTTTCTCCCAGAAGGCCTATAGTTCTCCTAAAAAAGAGGAATCCTTTCCCTTTAGCCCCTTCGGTGGCCCCTGGAATCTCTATTATCGGGGTCATGCTTCCCTACACTCCTCTCCATTATCTTCTCTTTGAGGCCCCCTTTTGCTATTTGGTAATGACCAGCGGCAACTTAAGCCAAGAGCCCATTGCTCGAACCAACAAGGAGGCCTTCGAGTGCTTGGCGGATGTGGCCGACTTCTTCCTTCTGCATGACCGGGAGATTGCTGTAAGGGTTGATGATTCTGTACTTCGGGTCATGGCCGGCCGCCCTAGGCTCATAAGAAGGGCCAGGGGATACGCACCAGAGCCATTTGAACTTCCGGCTTCTATCCCGACCACCTTGGCTGTGGGGCCTTTCCTCAAAAATACCCTTGCCGTAAGCCGGGAAGGGGAGGTTTTTGTCAGCCAACATATTGGTGATCTTGAAGGTCCTAAAGGACTTTCTTTCTTCAAGGAGACCTTTCAACACCTCCTGAAGATCCTAGATCTGACCCCTGAGATAGTTGTTTCCGATCTTCATCCCGATTACCTCTCTAGCATCTTTGCCGAGGAATACAGTCGCCAGAAAGGTCTCAAACTCCTTAAGGTTCAGCATCATCTGGCCCATGCTCTGAGCGTCCTAGTGGAAGGTGATCTTAGGCCTCCTGTTTTGGCCCTGGTCCTCGATGGGCTTGGGTTGGGAGACGATGGGGCCATTTGGGGAGGAGAGCTATTCTGGATTGGGTCCCGAGAATACCGCCGCTTGGCCCATCTAGAATATCTCCCCCTGCCAGGGGGAGAGGCGGCTATAAGATCTCCCTGGCGTATGGCTTTGGCCTGTCTCTGGAGGACTTTTGGTGAAGACCTGGATGACCTTCCCTTGGCCTTTACACAGTACCTTCCTTCAAAGGAAAAAGTTCTTGTTTTAAAGATGCTTAAAAGAGGGCTTAATTGCCCACCGACTTCAAGCGCCGGCCGCCTTTTTGAGGCCGTGGCCGCCTTTTTGGGTCTGGGCAACGAGAACCTCTATGAGGCCCAGACGGCCCTGAGGCTTGAATCCGTTGCCCTTTCCGGCCAGAGACCCTATTCTTACCTCTTTAAAGATTCTGGAGACCGGAGGCTAATCTCTCTGCGGCCCGCCATAAGAGAGATCGTTGCTGATTGCCTTAAAGGAGTTCCTGTTCCGGTTGTTGCCGGAAGATTTGTCTCCACGGTAATTGCCGCCTTGGCCGAGGTGGCCGTCTTTTTTTCTAGACAGTTTCAGGTAATCCGGATTCTCCTCTCTGGAGGCTGTTTTCAGAACAAGCTCCTCCTTGAGGGGCTTTTGAGTCAGCTTGAATCCCGGGGCCTTATCCCCTATGCTCCGGGAGAGATCCCTGTAAACGACGGGGGTATTTCTTTGGGACAAGTGGCCTATGTCTCCTTATTCCAAAGACAAAATCTATAGCTTGGCTTGCGTCCTTAGAGACCTTCTCTCCGGGCCGGTGAGGGTTATGGAAGTCTGCGGAACCCATACGGTAAATATTTTCCGTTTTGGCCTCCGGACCCTTTTCCCTGAAGGCCTAGAGCTTCTCTCCGGACCAGGGTGCCCGGTCTGTGTCACCCCCGTCAGGGAGATAGACTTTCTGGTTGCCGCCTCAGGCCTCAAGGGCACCGTAGTAGCCACCTTCGGTGACCTTCTTAGGGTCCCCGGCTCAGAGGGTTCCCTTAAAGAGGCCCGAGCCCGGGGGGGAGAGGTAAAGATTATCTACTCTCCGATGGAGGCCCTTGATCTGGCGGAGCAGTTTCCGGAGAAAAAGATTGTTTTGGCCGCTGTTGGCTTTGAGACTACAGCACCAGCGGTTGCGGCCACCATCATTGAGGCCCGCAAAAGGGGCCTTAAAAACTTTTTGGTTGCTTCCAGCCATAGGCTAGTTCCCCCGGCCTTAAAGGCCCTACTTTCTTCCGGAAAGATAAAAATCGATGGCTTCCTCCTCCCTGGCCATGTAAGTGCCATTATTGGTCGGAGACCTTATGAGTTTATCGCCCGTGACTTCGGCCTTCCGGCAGTAATCACCGGCTTTGAGGCCTTAGATATCATGGAAGGCCTATGGCTGGTCCTCCGACAGATCCACCTAGGACAGGTTGGCGTCGAGATCCAGTATCGACGGGCCGTCCCTGTCGAGGGCAACCCGGCTGCCCTGAGGCTCCTTGAAGAGGTCTTTGAAAAGGCTCCGGCCCTCTGGCGGGGCCTGGGAGAGCTTGAAGACAGCGGCCTCAGGTTGCGTCCGGCTTATAAAGATTATGACGCCTGGATCCAGCTCGATGTCGCCCTTCCTCAGAGTCAGGAACCCAAGGGATGTCTTTGCGGAGAAATCCTCTGCGGTCGGAAAAAACCACCGGACTGCCCTCTCTTTGGTCGGGGGTGTCGTCCTGAGAAACCCCAGGGGCCTTGTATGGTCTCCAGCGAGGGAACCTGTGCAGCTTGGTTTCAATATGTCTGATATCAGCCGTTGACTTGACTTTTAGGCCTGAAGACAGCTATATCAGTTAGTTAGGTAGTATTTATTTTAGTTTTTTGCCAAACAATTGTGAATTATATCGCTATTCTGCGTTAATTTTTAAGTTAATTATTACTTTTTTATTGGCGGGGAGGGGAAATGAAAGAAAGGGGTGCATCTTTAATAATCAGGGTCAAGGATGCCTTTACCGGAGAAAAACCATCTCTTCCATTCCGTTGCTTCATCAAGGAGGCCAGCCATCTTGAAGGCCGCTGTGAAGATGGCTTGGTAGTCTTTTTTGAGATACCTTCCTTTCCGGTAACAGTGGCCTTCAGAAGCCCTTATTTTCGGGATAAGGATTTCCGGATAAAAGACCGCCCTAGAGCCCCGCTTGAGATCACCCTTTATCCTTCAGAGCTCTATCCTTTCCCTGAGGGAGCAACCCTCTTTAAGGGCGGGGTGGTGGATCAGAATGAATATCCGATTGCCGGAGCCCGGGTCTGCCTTCGTTGGGCCGGAGGGATTTGCCAGACAGTAACTGATGACTATGGCTGTTTTGTCCTCTTCCCCGGCCCGGGGGAGAAGAAAAAATGGCGCAACCACCATGGCATCCCCATCATACCCGGGCCTGAAGGAAGACTAAAAGTCAAACTCACGGTTACAGCTCCGGGATACAGGGCCTTCGGGGCCAGTTTTATATGGCCTGCCGGAAAATCGACCTGCCAGGAGATCGAGCTCTCCCCTGAGAAGGACTGAACTCCAGAATCCTGACCAAAATCATCTTTTTACCTTCTCCGTCCAGGTAAAAATCTGCTTGGCAGGATACCTGAAAGTATTAATATCCAAAACTATTTAAACCGATTATGTTTCAGTAAACACGAAATTTATGATTTATGGTCCTGCTGGGCCTTTCTCCCTTGGAGGGGGTATGGTCAAGGGTGTTTTGGGAACCAAGGCCAGACGTTGGCAGAGGCTTTTTTTTGCCCTTTGCCTGGGAGGATCCATCTGGGCCTTCGGGGCCCTGGTGGATTTGGTCCTCTTTCATCAAAGAGGCCCTTTCCATCTTCCCGATAGCCGTTTCCATGAGCTCTGGATGCATCTGATTGTTCTTTTAGCCGTTGGGGTCTATGCTGTCTTTTTATATATTGCCGGCCGGCGTCAGGAGGTTGCCGTCAGGGAGGAGGCCGCCTGTGATCTTATCCTTGACAGTATAAACGAGGCCGTCTGTCTGATCGATCCCCGAACCTTTAAAATCATTGAAGCCAACCGAGTCTTCCTGAAGGAGGTAGGTCTTTTGAGAGAGGAGGTGATCGGGCGCCCCTGTTATGAGTTGACCCATCAGAAGGACTCGCCCTGCCAGCCGCCGGAGTGTCCATGTCCGGTCTTTTATACCCTGGAGACGGGGGAGCCAGCCATCTTTGAGCATATTCACTGGGGGGCTGGGGGAGAGAAGCGTTATGTGGAGGTTTCTTCCTTCCCGGTAAAGGATGAAAAGGGTCAGGTGGGTTACATCGTCCACATCTCTCGTGATCTCACCCATCGTCGGATGGCCGAAGAAGAGATCCGCCAACTCCTGGATAAGATCCAACGGATCATGGACTCTGTGCCCGAAGGGGTCTTGCTCCTTGATGATGGCCTCAGGGTCGAGGTGGCCAATCCTCTGGCTCAGGATTATTTGGCCCTATTAGGTGAGGTCTCCTCCAAAGGGGAGTTGAGAGGGTTGGCCGGAGTGCCTATTGAAGAGTTTTTAAGGAGCGAGGCCCCCAGGGATCTTGAGATCCAGGAGCCATCATTTCGGGCCTTCACGGTGGCCACCCGCCCTCTTAAAGTCGGAAGTCAGCTAAGCGGGTGGGTGGTAGTAATAAGGGAGATTACCGGGGAGCGGCAGTTGCGAGACCGGGCCTTGGCCCAAGAGAAGCTGGCTGCGGTGGGACAGTTGGCTGCCGGTATTGCCCACGACTTCAACAATCTTCTCACTAGCATTATCAGCTTTGCCGAACTCTTAAGCCTTGATCCTCAGATTTCACCGATGGCCCGAAAAAAACTGGAGCTGATCATCTCCCAAGGGCAACGGGCAGCTGAGCTTACCAGACAGATCCTCGATTACAGCCGGAAATCGGTCTTAAAGACTGAGACCTTGGATGTCTCCTCTTTTCTTAAAGAGCTGGTCGTTTTCCTTAAACGAACCATTCCTGAAAATATAGACCTAAGACTTGAAATCGCTCCTGGTGAATATCTAGTCGAGGCCGACGCCACTAAGCTCCAACAGGCCTTGATTAACCTGGCTTTAAATGCCCGTGATGCCATGCCCGAAGGGGGCCAGCTCACCTTGAGCCTCTCGAAGGTCTCCTTTGCCTCTGCTGAATCCCTCCCCTGTGATGATATGGTCCCGGGAGATTGGGTGGCTATCTCAGTTTCAGATACCGGAAGTGGCATCCCTCCTGAAGTTCTGCCTCATATTTTTGAGCCCTTCTTTACCACCAAAGACCGAGGGCGGGGCACCGGACTCGGATTGCCCCAAGTCGAAGGCATCGTCAGACAACACGGAGGTTGTCTCACCGTCCATACGGTCTCAGGCCAGGGGACCACAATGACCATCTATCTCCAGACAACTGGCCAACAGAGGCCTCGGGCCATCCAGAGTGATTCCCTCGTTTCTGGTCAAGGGGAGACTATCCTTCTGGTTGAGGATGAGGACTCGGTCCTTGAGGCCCTGCGCTCCAGTCTTGAGGCCTTAGGTTACCGGGTGATCTCTGCCAGAGGAGGGGCCCAGGCCCTGGAGATCTATACCGAAAGGGCTTCAGAGATTGCCCTGGTGATCACCGATATGGTTATGCCGGAGATGAGCGGCCTTGAACTCCTGAGAAGGCTTAAAGACCTTAATTCCTATGTCCGAGTTCTTCTTTTAAGTGGCTATCCTTTAGGAGAAGACCAACGCTTCTTAAAGGATCTCAAGGATGTTGCTTGGCTTCATAAGCCGGTAGGTATCAAAGAGCTCTCGATGGCCGTGGCCAAGGCCCTAAAAGGCTAGGGGGCGGTTTACAAGCCTGGGGTGGTGGGGTATAAATTTTAAAGCTTTGGGCGGTTAACTCAGTGGTAGAGTGCCATCCTCACACGGTGGAAGTCGCAGGTTCAAATCCTGCACCGCCCACCATCTTTTACCTCCTTACTTTAGACTCTCACCCACTTGAGTTGGCCTCGGTGTTTGTGGTGGTACATGGCCCCATCGGCCCGCTCAAGGATGGTTGCCAGGGAGTCGCTGGCGATGACGTTGGTTGCCCCCAAGGTAAAAGAAAGAGAGATCGGGATTCCCTTGTAGGAGAGACTCAGTGTCTGTCCGGCAAGATATTTCAGGAAGGGAATGGTTTTTTCCAAGGTTACTCCGGTGGCCACCACCACGAATTCGTCTCCATGGAGGCGGCAGACAAAATCTCGGGTTTTAAACTGGCTCTTTAGGTAGCGGGCAAAGGCCCTAAGGACTTCATCCCCGGCTTGATGCCCGAGGGAGTCGTTTACGGCCTTGAACTTGTTGAGATCAAAATAAATAAAGACATAGTCTTCCTGGAAGATGTGAGGCCGGATTACCTCTAGATAAAACTTCTCCAAGGCCCGCTCATTCCAGAGCTTGGTCAGATGGTCCCGGAGATAGCTTTCTCTCAGAAAGGAGAGTTCCTCCTCTAGGGTCTTTATCCGGCTGATGTGTTCTTGCATCCGGGAAAAATAGGTTTTAAGGGGGCTGAACTCCTCCTTTGAGGCCTGGAGTTCACCGAGAAGACCCTCCATTATAGAACGACTCTCAGAAAGGATCTCCAGAAGGGCATTATTCTTCTTCTCGAGTCTTAAAGCCTCAGAGAAACTCCTCTGGTATATGGCCGGGTAGGGGACCTTTTTCTCCTTCTGGATCTTGAGGAAGGCGACCCAGGCAGCCATGAGGGCCTCGTGCTGGAGTCTGATCTTTTCGGCAAATCCTTGGGCCTCGGTGGCTGTGGCCGTCTCCACCATCATTTCCTCCTTAATAATTGAATTTTTCGAAAATTTTAGACCCTGATAAGGGATATATAAGGGAATCGTCTGTCTAGAGAAAAAGTTTAAGCCTCAGGGATTAGCTTGATCACTATTTAGATGTTTTTCTCTCCGGGACAGTAAGAATCGGGCTTAAGCATTTAAAGCCCTTTGAAGGAAAGGGGCTTTCTGTTAAAAAAAGAAACTTAAGTCTTTAGTTAAGCGAGGTTTCCCGATGCGCAGGATTTTCTTATCTTTGCTGATAGTTTTTGTCCTTTCTGGTTTTGTTTGGGCTGAGGGGTTGGAAGGCTTGGCCCAAAACTTCTCTCCCCTCTCGGCCTTGGTAATTAACGTGGAGAAGGACACGGTCCTTATAGACAAAGGAGAGAAAGACGGTGTTAGACGGGGAGACCTCTTTACTATCTATCAGGAAGGTCAGAAGATCATCCATCCGGTGACCAAACGGGAGATCGGCCGGCTCAAAGAACCCCTGGCTAAGGCTGAGGCCATCAGGGTAGAAGAGACCTTTTCGGTCTTGCGAATCCTGGAGAAGAAGGGTGAGCCTAAGGTGGGGCAACCGGCTGTCCGCTTTGCGGATATCAGGGTTCTCCTTCTTGAAGATCCCCCAGGTTCTGCCCAACAGGTCTTGCCCTCTCTTCGGGCGGCCCTTTCGGAGGCCGAATTTGTAAATCTTCCGGGGGTTTCCTGGCGAGATTTAAATCCATCTTTTCTTTCACGTGAGGATATCGATCTTGTTTTGGTGGCCGACACCAACGGTCTAAGGGTCTATAATCAGGCTCTAGAGCTCCTCAATGCTTATACTTGGCCGCTTGGAAGACAGACCCCTGCTCCTCCTCCGGCCCCCCGGGTCTCTGCCCCACCTGCTCCCCAGGCGCCTCCCTCAGGGCCTTATCCTTACTCCACCCTTCGCTATCAGATGCCTGCTGCTCCTCAGTTCCGCCGGGTGGCCAAGATACCGGCGGTAATTGTCGATTTCGAGATGGGTGATATTGATAATGACGGTCGTCCGGAAGTCGTCTACATGACCCCTAATGGGCTCTTTGTCTCTCAGTTTGGAGGGCGGATATTGGCTACTTACAAGCACACGGGCTTTGGCAAGATGGTCAACTTTTCCTTGGGGCCCGACGGCTGGATAGCCCTTAATGTCTACGTTCCAGGTGAGGCCATGAGGTCTAAGCTTCTGCGCTTCAGGGAGGGCCGTCTGGAGACTGCGGTCTCGGATATAAACTTCTTTTTGGCCTTTTTTGATCTCAACGGTGATGGGCTTAAAGAGACCCTTTTAGGGCAGGCCTACGATCGAGAAAGCCTTTTTGGCCCTACAGTCTATCGCCTTAAGCCCGGCTGGGACAAAATCTCTTATCTAGAGACGGAAAAGGTCCCCGGGGGCTTTAGAGTCCTTTTGGCGGCCTTTGCCGATATTAACGGCAACAGGGTCAGAGAGGCCTGTTTTATGGATTTGGGGCATAAGCTCCGGATCTACGAAAGAGGGCGCAAGGTCTGGACCTCTAATACCAAGGTCGGAGGCTCCATCTATACGGTAGCGGCCAGTTCTTCAATGAAAAAGGCCTTCTATAAACAGACCATCTCTGCCGAGGTCGAGCCCTTGGTGCGGGATCTAAATGGAGACGGACGCCAGGAGGTCATCTTGGTCCGCAATGTCTCCAGTCACCGAGATATTCTGCCCAACCTTCCCTCTTACGAATCCGGGGAGGTGATCTGCCTGATCTATACGGCCACCGGTTATGAGCTCATCCCTCTGACCGGGCGCCTTGAGGCCCCCATCCAGGGGATTGCCATCTGGGGCAAGGAACTCTACTGCGTGGTGGTAAAGGGCAACCCCCTTACCCAAGAGGGAGAGAGTTATCTTCTGGCCTTTCCCTTAGTGGCTCCAACCACTAGGGGAACGGCCAGTGGCCCCCCTCAGGGGACTCCTTTGAGCCCTTAATTTTTTTGAGGTTTTATGCCGGGAGCAGGACAATGGCCGGGGTTGGTGTTGGTCTCTATGCCTTGGCCCCTTTTCAATCGCCCTTCCATCCAGCTGGCAACCCTTAAGGCCTTTCTGAAAGAGGCCGGCTGGCCTGTCCGGGCCCATCATCTTTATCTTCGGCTCCTGGAGGCCATCGGTCCTGAGGTTTACTATTCCATCTCCCAGACGACCTGGCTCTCTGAGCCTGTGGGAGCAGCTGCCCTCTTTGAAGAGATGGCCCCTAGGGCCGAGGCCCTGTTTCGGAAAAAGGCTCCCGCCCGGGGCCTTCCCAAGGATATCTTTCCTTCTTTAGTCTCAGCCTTTAAAAGAACTGTGGAAGGTTTCCTGGAGGCTTTTTCTCCTAAAGGGGTCCTTCTGGTGGGCTTTTCCGTCTGCCTTAATCAGCTTACGGCCAGCCTCTATGCAGCTCGAAGGCTCAAAGAACGTTGGCCGCAGATTCCGATCCTCTTTGGAGGCTCAAGTTGTGCCGGGAAGATGGGAGTTTCTCTTCTTAAGGCCTTTCCTTTTATAGATTACGTTATAAGCGGCGAGGGTGAGCTCCCCCTTGCCCTGCTGGCCGAATTTCTGGCCGGCCGGCGGGGAGAGATTCCAGAGGGGGTCTTCTTCCGGAAAAAGGGAGAGATCTGGGGAGGGGGGATGCTCCAGGTGGATGATCTTGAGCAGTTGCCACCTCCTGACTTTTCCGACTATTTCCAAGATCTGGCCCTCCTTCCGGCTGAAAAGAGATTTTTTCCAGTAATTCCCCTGGAATTTTCTCGGGGATGCTGGTGGGGAAAGTGCCGGTTTTGCAATCTCAACCTTCAGTGGCGGGGTTATCGGGTCAAGAGTCCAGAACGGATGGCAGCCGAGCTTCGGGCCTATGCCCAGGGTTTGGGGCTCCTTGATTTTGCCCTCATGGACAATGTCCTCCCCCCGGCCAAAACCAGGGCCTTCTTTAAGGCCTTGGCTGCCGATGGTCGGGATTACCGAATCTTCTGTGAACTACGAGCCCACCACAGAGCAGGGGAGCTTGAAGAGATGCACCGTGGGGGGCTAGTTGAGATCCAGGTGGGCATTGAGGCCTTAAGCAGCTCCCTTCTTAGGCGTCTGGGCAAAGGAACTACCGCCATGGACAACGTGGCTATAATGAAGTCTGCCCAGGAGGCTGGTCTCATCCTCCATGGTAACCTGATCACTGGTTTCCCTTCCTCGAGCCCCGAGGAGGTAGCCGAGACCCTTCTGGCCCTTGACTACGTCTTCCCCTATCGTCCCCTAAAGGCGGTCTCCTTCTGGTTGGGCTATGGTTCCCCGGTCTTCCGGGACCCCGGTCAATATGGTCTCAAGCGCCTCTATCCCCATCCTTATTATCGCTATCTCTTCCCTCGTTCACTTCTTAAAAATTTGGTCCTGCCTGCTTGGGGCTACAGTGGGGGTGTTGTTGAACAAAAAAGGCTCTGGCGTCCAGTACTTGAAAAAACCAAGGCCTGGGCCGAGGCCCACCGTCGCCTCAAAGGAGAAGGCCCACTTCTTTCCTATCGCGACGGGGGTAACTTTCTCCTTATCCGTCAGGTCCTGCCGAACGGGGCCGTGCGACATCATCGACTGAAAGGAGCCTCTCGTCAGATCTATCTCTTTTTGGAGACTCCGCGCCATCTTAAGGAAATCATCGAATCTTCTGGTCTAGCCGAAGACAGACTGCTCCCTTTTTTAAAGGCCCTTTGGGTCAAAAGGCTCATTTTCCAAGAGGCAGAAACTTATCTGGCCTTGGCTATCAGGAGGAGAGCTTGAGGTGTCCTAGACCGCGACTGGCCTTTATTGGTGGGGGCAGCGGGATCGCCTCTTTGGGACCGGCCTTGGTAAGACGGAGGCTTTATTCCTACCATTTGATCACCGCCTTTGATTCTGGGGGTTCAAGTGGCTCTCTTAGGCGCTATCTAGGTGTGGCCCCGCCCGGAGATCTGCGGAATCGCCTGCTGGCCTTGGCTGATCGTGAATTCCCCGGGGTGTGGCCTTTGGTTGATCTTTTAGATCGGCGTCTGCCATCCGATTCCATCCAGGCCCAGGAAATGTACCAAGGTCTGCTCGAGCAGATTCTTTCCTTCCAGGGCGGTGAATTTGAGATTGTGCGAGGTCTGTTTTCGGCCTTTGAGACCCGGGCCCGTGGTTTCCCCCTGGCCGGGTCCTGTATGGGCAACTTGGCCCTGGTAGGAGGGGTCTATCTGTTTGGTAGCCTTAGAGCCTCAGGGGCCCTTTTGGCCGGGCTCCTACGTACTCCGGCAGCCTTTTCTCTAGTCACCGAAGAGCTGGGGGACCTTGTCGTCAGGCTTCCCGGCCAGGGGCTGATCGTTGGTCAGGATCGGCTGACCAAGATCTGCCTTGCCTCTCTGGAAGAGATCTTCCTGGTTGGTCCTTTGGGGGAGCGGATCGAGCCACCGCTTTGCCCCCAGGCAGCAAGGTTTTTGTCTGAGGCCGATCTTATTGTCATTGGCCCAGGGAGTTTTTTTACCAGTCTGGTGGCCTGTTTTCTGGTCTCTGGTCTCAAGGAGGCTCTTTCCTCTAGTTGTGTCCCGGTAGTCCTTGTCCCTGGGAGCCCCAGGGATCCAGAACGTCTAGGCCTGGGGCCTCGTCTTCTTTACGAGATCTGGTCTCATTTTTCTGGGGACATTGTCGATGTGATCCTCTTTGATAACACCTGGCCCAGGGAAAAGATCTCTGGTCCTAAGGCCTTCTGGCTGGATATTCCCCAAGAGGCTGGACGTTACCAGGGGGAGTTTCTCCTTGAGGCTTTGCTCACCATCTATAAGGAGGTCTTCGATGGATCTTGATAGCCTTAAAGCCTCAGTCTTTATCTGTGTTCCCTTTCCCCTTCTCTACGAAAAGTATCTTCCCCTAATCCTCGAACACCGCATAAATCCCGAAATAGGTCTTGATGATGGAACTAGCTTCGGCTTTCGTTGGCCGAGTTTTCAGAAGATAGCCCGAATCATCAAGGCCGAGGGTCTTAAAACCACTATCCACGCCCCCTTTCTTGAGGTCCTTCCGGCCGCATTTGATCCAGAGGTAAGGAAGGTGGCCCAACGTCGCCTGTCCCTGGCCTTTCGGGTGGCCGAACTCTTTGAAGCCCAATCTGTGGTCTGCCATACCGGTTTTGTCCCTCAGTGGTATCGAGGTCAGGAGAAGGAATGGCTCAAGAGGGCCACCGAAGCCTTCTCCAAACTGGCTTTGCTGGCCGAGGCCTATGGCGTCCCCTTAATGGTAGAGAACGTCTTTGAACCTGGCCCCGATCTTCATCGCCATCTCTTCTCAGAGATTTCCTCTCAGTATCTGGGATTCTGCTTTGATGCTGGCCACCAGAAAGCCTTCAGCAAATCAGATCTTATGGACTGGCTGGATAACCTCTGTCCTTATTTGGGGCAGCTTCACCTTCATGACAATACCGGCTCCTGGGATGATCATCTCCCCATTGGGGCCGGGGAGATCGATTTCGAGGGACTTTTTGCCTATCTTCAGGCTAAAGGAATTCGCCCTCTTCTTACCCTGGAGCCCCATCGGGAAGAGGATGTCTATCCCAGCCTTGAAGGACTTCTTGAGGTCTTCAGGAAATATCCTCTTTTCTGAGTCTTCGGCTGATGGTCTCCAGAAGTTCGAGATCTATAGGGCTTAGGGGCTCCAGGCGAATGCCTATTCCCGGGCGTCTTTTGCGGACGTAGGGGAGCTTGGTGTGCCATTCCACTTGGCCCTTGACCTTCAAGGGAGGAAAGTCCAGGGGGAGAAGGAGCTCCAAGGTTACCTTGGTGCCTGGGGGCAGGAGATTGTCTGTGGCTACGAAAAACTCTCTCCGGTTAAGCCCCTCAACCATGAGGCCAAGAAAGGCATCGGGCTGGCGAAAGTCAAGCTTAAGAAGGATCCTTTTGCCTAACAGGGCTGACATGGAAACCCCAAATTCAATGATTTGTTACCATTTCAAACCATTTAATATAAACTTTTAGCAAAGCATGGGTCCAAAAGGCAAACTCTGTTTTTGCTCTCTTTTTCATCCTGGGTTAATATCCCTCGGCCAGGAGGTTCTGGATGACCATTTTGGCCGAAATTCTGGCCCATAAAATGGAGGAGATAGCAGCCTTAAAGGCCCGAGGGCTCAAAAAGCCTTTGGCCCTTCCGGAGATTCGTCCCTTCAAGACGGCCCTCAAAGCCCCTGGGGTAGCCATCATCGCCGAGCTCAAAAAGGCCTCCCCCTCCAAGGGGCTTATTGCCAAAGACTTTGAACCCCGGCAGTTTGCTCAAAAATACGAGGCCGGAGGGGCGGCGGCCATCTCCGTCCTTACGGATCGGAGGTTTTTCCAGGGAGATATTTCCTACCTTTCTGAGATCAAATCAGCGGTATCTCTTCCGGTGCTTCGAAAGGATTTCATTGTTGACCGGATCCAGATTGAGGAGGCTAGGTATATGGGGGCCGATGCCATTCTTCTTATCGTGGCGGCCCTCACTCCGGAGAACCTCAGCCGGCTTCTTTCCTATTCTCGCTCCTTGGGACTTGAGGCCTTGGTTGAGGTCCATAATGAGGAAGAGCTGGAGGTGGCCCTCTCGGTGGGAGCAGAGATTATCGGGATAAATAATCGCAACCTGAGCACTTTTGAGGTGGACATTGAAACCACTTTCCGTCTAAGACCCCTTATCCCCCCTGGGGTGGTGGTAGTCAGCGAAAGTGGCCTCAGAGGACGGGAAGATATTCTCCGTTTGGAGGCCGCCGGGGTAGATGCCGCCCTTATCGGGGAGAGCCTTATGAAGCAAAAGGACAAAGAGGCCAAGCTTAAAGAGCTTCTGGGGAGGGTTTAGGGGGAGCTTATGGCTGAGAAGAAACCTTGGGGAGGCCGCTTTCAGGAGAAGACCGCCCGATCAGTAGAGGAGTTTACCGTTTCGGTCCATTTTGACCGGCGGTTGGCCTATTGGGATATCTTGGGAAGCAAAGCCCACGCTCTAATGCTGGCCCGTCAGGGGATCATCAGCCAGGATGAGGCCCAGAGGATTATCCAGGGGCTGGATAAGATCTGGCAGGAGATCGAAGCCGGCCGCTTTCCTTGGAGGCCAGATCTGGAAGACGTCCACATGAATATTGAGGCTGCCCTTACGGAGATGATCGGCCCGGCTGGGGCCAAACTTCATACAGCCCGGTCTCGCAATGATCAGGTGGCCACAGATGTTCGTCTTTATCTTCGCTCCGAAATAGACGACCTTCTTGAACGCCTCAAAGGTCTTCAGGAAGCCTTGGTGGTTAAGGCCGAAGAGCACTTCGAGGTGGTCATGCCCGGTTTTACCCATCTTCAACATGCCCAACCCATCCTCTGGGCTCATCATCTGCTGGCCTACTTTGAGATGTTCGACCGGGATCGCGGCCGCCTTCGAGACTGCCGGAGACGCCTTAATTATTGTCCTTTAGGAGCAGCGGCCCTGGCCGGCACGGGCTTCCCGATAGACCGCCATTTTGTGGCCCGTGAACTTGGCTTTGCCGGTCCTTGCACCAACAGCCTTGATGCTGTCTCCGATCGGGATTTTATCATTGAATTTTTGGCAGCGGCTTCCTTGATAATGGTCCATCTTTCTCGCCTGAGCGAGGAACTCATCCTCTGGATGACCTCAGAGTTTGCCTTTGTTGATCTGCCAGATGCCTACTGTACCGGAAGCTCTATTATGCCTCAGAAGAAAAATCCCGATGTTCCAGAGCTCATCCGAGGCAAATCTGGGCGGATCTTTGGCCACCTGATGGCCCTTTTAACTACCATGAAGGCCCTGCCCCTGGCCTACAACCGAGATATGCAGGAGGACAAAGAGCCCCTTTTTGAGGCTATAGATACGGTCAAGGCCTCGGTGAGTATTATGGTCGAGATCATCATCCACCTCCGCCCTCGGGGCCAACGGATGCGGGAAGTCTGTGAAGAGGGCTTTCTTACGGCCACTGATCTGGCCGACTATCTGGTGGAAAAGGGACTAGCCTTTCGAGAGGCCCACGCTGTAGCCGGTAAAATCGTTGCTTATGCCGTCCAAAGGGGGCTCAGACTCTGGGATCTTAGCCTTGAGGAGTTGCGCCGCTTCTCGGAACTTATCACTGAAGACGTTCTGGAGAGGCTCTCCATTGAGGGTTCGCTTAAGGCCAAGCGTTCATTTGGGGGAACTGCTCCGGAGAGGGTCAGGGAGGCCCTTGCTGAGGCCAGAGACAGGCTAACAGAAGATGGCTAGGCTTCTGGGACTGATTCTGGTGGTGATCCTTTTGCCCCTCTGGGGGTGCGGCCGCAAGACACCACCCCTTGCCCCTGAGGAGGTAGCTCCAAGGCCGGTTACCAAACTGCGCTATGAGCTTTTCCTTGAGGGGGTACGCCTCCGTTGGAAAGCCCCTCGCCGAACCCTGGCGGGGACTCCGATTGGTCATCTTAAGGGCTTTGAGATCCTGAAGACTGAAGAGCTCTTAGACAAAGAGCTTACCAGAAGTTTCAAGATATTCGTCCCTGCAGACAAAGACCTGGGGCAGAAGCCCTATGTAAGCTACGAAGATCGGAAACTTCGCTCGGGGAGCCGCTATCTTTATCGAGTCCGAGCAGTGAGGGGATTTCGGTCCCTGGGGGCCTATTCGGCCCCTGTGTCCTTCTCCTGGCACAGTCCTCCTCAGTCCCCCAGGCATTTTGCTGTCGAGGCCTGGGACCGGAAGGTCTATCTCTTCTGGCAACCACCTTTGAACTATCTTGATGGAAAGCCTATCGATATGCCTCTTCGATATCGACTTTGGCGTGGTCCGGCCCCCCGGGCCTTGAGACCTCTTCCGGTTTTGGTAAAAGAGACGGCCTTCTTTGACAGCCAGCTGGAAAACGGTCAGACCTACTGCTATCAAGTGGCTGCTCTTATCCAGTTTGAGGGTACCTGGATCGAAGGGGCCCCAAGTATCGTTAAGTGCGCTATCCCCCAGGACCTAACCCCGCCGTCGCCTCCAGAGGGTTTAGTGGCCGTTTCCGTGCCTGGTGGGGTCTGGTTGCGTTGGAGAGAGTCTCCTGAGCCAGATGTGGCTGGCTATCGGGTATATCGGGCCCGCCCCGGAGGGGCCTTTGTTCCGGTGCACCAAGGCCTTGTGGCCCGACCGGAGTACATAGATAAGACGGTCCCCGGCCCTGGGATCTATTTTTATCAGGTAACGGCTGTAGATGAATCCCCCTTTGCCAATGAAAGCCTTCCCTCGGCTCCAGCCGAGGTGGAGATCAAATAGAGGAGAGGTGTTGGCTATGCATCACTTCTGGTATCCCCGCCAAGAACTCTACTGTGAGAGTGTTCCGGTGAGAGAGATCATCGAGGCCGTCGGCACCCCTTGTTATATCTACTCTCTGGCTACCCTGGAACGCCACTATCGGGCCTTTGATCAGGCCTTTTCCTCGGTGAAACATCTGGTCTGCTATTCGGTTAAGGCCAACTCCAATCTGGCCCTTTTGTCTCATCTGGCCCGTCTTGGTTCAGGGGCCGATATTGTCTCCGGGGGAGAGCTTTACCGGGCCTTAAAGGCCGGGATCCCGGCCCAAAAGATCGTCTACTCTGGGGTAGGTAAAACCGAGGCCGAAATCCAGGCCGCCCTTGAAGCCGGTATCCTCATGTTCAACGTGGAATCTCTGCAGGAGCTTGAGCTTATTGGTCGGCTGGCTGAGGCTATGGGTAAGGTGGCCCAGGTGGCCCTGAGGGTCAATCCAGACGTCGATCCCCAGACTCATCCCTATATCTCTACGGGCCTTAAGGAGAACAAGTTTGGTCTGCCCCTGGATCAGGCCCTTGAGGGTTATCGTTTGGCCAAGGAGGCCCCGGGGCTTGAACCCATAGGTGTCGACTGTCATATTGGCTCACAGATTACTGAGCTCAGCCCTTTTATAGATGCCCTCAGGAGGCTCAAAGAGTTTGTCCGTCGCCTTGAGGCCGAAGGTCTTGAGATCCGTTATCTTGACCTCGGTGGTGGTCTTGGGATTCCTTATCGAGATGAGACCCCACCCCATCCCACTTACTACGGGCAGGCCTTGGTAAGTGAGCTCAAAGGCTTGCCCTATACCTTGATCCTTGAGCCTGGGCGGGTCATTGTCGGCAATGCGGGGATCTTGGTTACCCGTGTTCTTTACACCAAAGATACCGGGGCCAAAAATTTTGTTATTGTTGATGCCGGCATGAATGATCTGGCCCGACCCTCTCTTTATGGATCCTACCACGAGATTATCCCTGTCCGGAGGCAGGAGAGACCTTCAGCTGTGGTGGATGTAGTGGGGCCGATCTGTGAGTCTGGGGACTTTTTGGCCAAAGAAAGGCTTCTCCCAGCAGTGAGACCCGGAGAGCTCTTGGCGGTAATGAGTGCCGGGGCCTACGGTTTTGTCATGTCTTCCAACTATAATTCTCGCCCTCGGCCGGCCGAGGTGATCGTTAAGGAGGATAAGTTCTATTTGGTTCGGGTCCGGGAGACCTATGATGATCTTGTCCGTGGAGAGGTAATCCCTTGGGAGGGAAGCCGTGCTTAGGTTTGCCAAACTCTCTGGCAGTGGTAACGACTTTATTCTCATCGTCAACCTTGACGGTCGCATTCATCCTCAGGCGGCCCAAGAATTGGCCCGAAGTCTTTGTCGGCGAGGCTT
Organism: Thermosulfuriphilus sp.; assembly: GCF_054026695.1. NCBI lineage: Bacteria > Pseudomonadati > Thermodesulfobacteriota > Thermodesulfobacteria > Thermodesulfobacteriales > Thermodesulfobacteriaceae > Thermosulfuriphilus > Thermosulfuriphilus sp. Next base: position 80,384 of record NZ_JBPMLP010000048.1, on the reverse strand, counting down.
CTCCGTGGGGGCCGACGGGCTCATCCTTATTGAGGCGGCCAGATCCCCTGAGGCCCATTTTTCCTGGCGATTCCTCAATGCCGATGGGAGCGAGGCCGAGATGTGTGGCAATGGCGGCCGCTGTGCGGCTCGTTTTGCCTATATTTCTGGTATTGCTCCGGCAACCATGGTCTTTGAGACCGGAGCCGGCCTTGTTCGGGCCGAGGTCTCTGGGGCCTGGGTCAAACTGGAGATGCCCCGGCCACAGGGCCTCATCCTCGATGAGGCCCTTAGCCTTGAGGATGGGAAACGCCTTTCCTTGAGTTTCATCAACACCGGGGTACCCCACGTAGTCATAGAGGTCGTCAATATCGATCAGGTTCCGGTTGAAGAGATTGGAAGACAGATTCGCTTCCACTCCCGTTTTGCCCCGGCGGGCACCAACGTCAACTTCGTGGCCCGGGACAAAAAACAGCTGTTGATTCGCACATATGAACGCGGGGTTGAGGCTGAGACTTTGGCCTGTGGTACCGGGGCCTGTGCCGCTGCCTTGGTCTTTGCGGCCAAGGGGGCTCTAGCCTCACCAGTAGAGGTGGTTACCAGGGGTGGGGAAAGGCTTAAGGTTCATTTTTCTCTTGATGCCCACGGGCCAAAAGAAGTATTCCTTGAGGGCATAGCCAGATTCATCTATCAAGGGGAGCTTTTTCCCGAGGCCTTTGAGGAGCCAAGTATCAGTTAAGGAAGGAGGAAGAAGATGGCCAGAGCGTGTAAGTCAAAAACTAAGGGATGTGCCAAAAAGAAAGGAGCAAACAAGGCCTTTGAAGGGGCCATTGTGGCCATTGTTACTCCCTTTAAAGAGGGGCAGATAGACGAAGAAACCTACCGGCAGCTCATCGAATGGCATATCAAAAGCGGCACTCACGGGATCGTCCCCGTGGGGACCACTGGCGAGTCAGCCACCCTCTCCCATGATGAGCACAAACGAGTCATTGAAATCTGTATTGATCAGGTGGCCGGGAGGGTGCCAGTGATTGCTGGGGCTGGCTCTAACAACACTGCCGAATCCTTGGACCTGGCCAAGTTTGCTGAGGCGGCCGGGGCCGACGGCGTCCTTATGGTCACCCCCTATTACAACAAGCCCACCCAAGAGGGCCTCTATCAACACTACAAGACCGTGGCCGAGGCCATCAAGATTCCCATCATCCTTTACAACGTTCCTGGGAGAACAAGTGTCAATCTCCTACCGGAGACCGTAGCCCGGCTGGCCAAGATCAAAAACATCGTCGGCATCAAAGAGGCCTCTGGCGATCTCAAACAGGTCTCAAAGATCATTCAACTCTGCGGTCCTCGGTTTATTGTTCTCTCGGGAGACGATCCAACAGCCTTTCCTACCATGGCCTTGGGGGGGCGGGGGGTAATTTCCGTGGCCTCCAACGTTATTCCCAAGGAGATGGCCCAGATGATGAACTACTGTCTTAAAGGGGATTGGGACAAGGCGCGACGTCTCCATCACAAATATTTTTCCCTTTTTGTAGGGCTTTTTATAGAGACTAATCCTGTGCCGGCCAAGGCGGCCCTCCATCTGATGGGCAAACTGCCCTCTCCTGAGGTGAGGCTTCCCTTGGCCCCGATGAGCGAGACCAATCTCGAAAAGCTCAAAGAACTTCTGGCAGGATACAAACTTATTTAAAAAATCAAATATCTAGGGGGAGAAGATGAAGAAAATATTCTTTTTTCTACTCTTGTTGTTGTGGACGACGGTGGCTTCTGCAGGGATGATTATAGAGTCTCGCACTGCTCAGGGAGAAAGATTCCTCTTTGCCTGTGAAGGTTCTCTTTTTCGTATGGGCACTGAGGATAACTATACTATCATGGATGCTGAAGGGCAGATGTTTTACACAGTGATCCCTGCGGAGAAGACCTATTATGCCATCTCTGTAGAAGAGAGCCGGAAAAACCTTGAGGCCATGGAGAAACGTTTAAACAAGGTGGAGAAGACCTTGGGGGCCATAGGCAAAAAGTTTGGTAGTCTCTTCGGAGGTAAGGACGATCAAGCCCAGGAAGAAGCCCCGCCCGTGGCCCCAGAAGTGGTCTATAAAAAGACCGGTCAGAAGGGCAAAGTGGCCGGATGGCGGGCAGAAAAATTCATTATCTATAAAAATGGAGAGCCGGTAAGCGAGATCTGGGCCTCGAAGTGGTTGGCGGTGGAGATGGCTCGGGTTTGTAACTTGAGGAAGCTTGCCGAGATAACCAAAGCCTCTGTACCTGAGAACTGGTCTGATGATGCCCTCCCCACCATTGAGGCCGACAAGTATGAAGAGTTGGGTTATCCTTTAAAGGAGCGTACTTCTCAGGGAGAGTTGGTAATGGAAGTCATCAGGGCGGAGAAGAAGAAGCTTTCTCGGGATTTTTTCAGTATTCCGGAAAACTACAAGAAGGCTTCTTATCCTCAGATGCAAGGAGGTCGGCCATGGTAAAGGCCATTGTTGCCGGAGCTGCCGGGCGGATGGGCGGCCGGATCATTCACAATATCGTTAATACTGAAGGCATTGAGCTGGCCGGGGCCTTTGAACATCCGGATTCTCCGGCTGTGGGTAAAGATATTGGTGAGGTGGTTGGACTTCCCAGGATGGGCCTAGTAGTGGAGGATTCTCTAGAGAAAGTCATTGATCAGGGTGATGTAATCATTGACTTTACCTTTCATGAAGCCTCTCTGGCCCATGCTCGGATCAATGCCAGATACGGCAAGGCCATGGTCATTGGGACGACAGGCTTTAAGAAGGAAGAGCTGGCCGAGGTTCACGGGCTGGCCCGAGAACATTTTCCCCTGGTTCAAGCCTATAACATGAGCCTGGGGATCAATCTTCTTTATAAACTAGTGGAGATGGTCACCCGGGTCCTGGGAGAAGATTTTGACATCGAAATTCTCGAAGCCCACCACCGGATGAAAAAAGACGCCCCCAGCGGGACAGCCATAGCCCTTGGCAATGTTGTCGCCAAAACACTAGGCTGGGATGATTCGGCCTTTCGTTTTTGTCGAGAGGGAATCATCGGCGAGAGGTCCAAGAAAGAAATAGGGATCCAGACTATCCGGGCCGGAGAGATCGTTGGAGAACACACCGTTTTCTTTGCCGGTACAGGCGAAAGGATGGAGCTTACCCACCGGGCTTCAAGCCGGGATACCTTTGCCCGGGGGGCTGTCCGAGCGGCCAAATGGGTGGTTGGTCGTCCCAATGGAGTATATGACATGCACGACGTCCTAGGGCTTAAGTAGGCCGCAGGGGGCTTTTGTGGGGATAATTGTTGACCGAGGGGAGATCTATGTGGCCAGGACCTATCAGCGTTTCCCGGTAGCCTTCGTCCGAGGCAAGGGGACGCGCCTCTGGGACGAGGAGGGACGGGAGTACCTTGACTTTATCTCCGGTATTGCGGTCTGCGTTCTGGGACACTGTCCGGATCAGGTAGTAAGGGCCATAAAGGAGCAGGCCGACCGCCTCCTCCATACCTCAAACCTCTATTGGACAGGTCCCCAGACCGAAGTGGCCCAGATCCTCTGTGAACACTCCTTTGCTGATGGGGTCTTTTTTGCCAACAGCGGGGCCGAGGCGGTGGAGGCGGCCTTTAAGTGTGCTCGCCGTTATAGCTACAAGAAATATGGCCCAGATAGGTACGAAGTCATTGCCCTCTGGGGATCCTTTCATGGCCGGACCATGGGGGCTCTTTCCCTTACTGGGCAGAGCAAATACTGGGAAGGCTTTGAACCGTTAGTCCCCGGGGTGAAACACGTGCCTCCAGAGGATCTTGAGGCCCTGGCTCGGGCTATTGGTCCGGCTACCTGTGCGGTAATTGTTGAACCTATCCAGGGAGAAGGAGGGGTCAAGCCCCTTTCTCCGGAGTATCTCACTGGAGTGCGGGAACTCTGCAACGAACACGATCTGGTTCTCATCTTTGATGAAATCCAGGTCGGTCTTGGGCGGACAGGGTACCTTTTTGCCTATCAAGGCCTGGGGGTGGAACCTGATCTCCTCACCTTGGCCAAGGCTCTGGGTGGGGGGCTCCCTATAGGAGCCCTTTTGGGCCGTCGGGAGGTTCTGGCAGCCCTTGAACCCGGGACCCATGCCTCCACCTTTGGGGGCAATCCTGTGGCCTGCGCCGGGGCTAGAGCTGTACTGGAGGCCATCCTCGCTCCAGACTTTCTGGAAGAGGTAAGGCTTAAAGGGGCCCAACTGTCGCGGACCCTTGAGGCCCTGGCCAGAGATTTTCCTTCTCTCATTAAAGAGATTCGGGGAAGGGGACTCATCTGGGGGATTGAGCTTGGCTTTCCAGCCAAGGAGCTGGTTGAAGAACTTTTTTCTCAAAATATCCTCACAGCTCCTGCTGGGGAGAAGGTCTTAAGGCTTCTTCCCCCTCTTACAGTAGCCTACCGGGAGATAGACGCCCTAGGTAGAGCCCTTAGGGAGGTCCTGCGGAGGCGAATCCGATGAAATCAGCCCTTCTTCTCAAAGAGCGGGCTCAAAAGGCCCTTGAGGCCAGCATTGCCGCCAAGGCCTCCCTGATTGAAGGGGCCTTAGGCCCCACAGAGACCTTCTGTCGCTGGTGTCTGGAGGCCTTCCCCAGGGGAGGAAAACTTCTGGTCTTCGGAAATGGGGGAAGTGCGGCCGATGCCCAACATCTGGCCGCTGAGCTGGTTAACCGGTTCGGTTTTGATCGGGCTCCCCTTCCAGCTATAGCCCTGACAACGGATACCTCTGTTCTAAGCTCTATCAGTAACGATTATCATTTCTCTCGGGTATTTTCCCGTCAGGTTGAGGCCCTGGGGCGTCCTGGGGATATCGCTTTGGGGATCAGCACCAGTGGTCAGTCTGAAAACGTCTATTTAGGGCTTCTGACGGCCCGGCAAAGGGGTCTTAAGACGGCGGCCCTTACCGGCCCTGGGGGCGGAAAGTTGGCTGAGGTGGCCGAGATCACCATCCCTGTGGGCCTAGGTAGGACACCCCGCATCCAGGAGGCCCATATTTTTTGGATCCATCTTATCTGCGAAGTTATAGAAGAGACCCTCTTCGGCCGGACAAAAGATTGAAAGACTTGGCCTCTTCTGTTATCCCTTCCAAACCTGAAAGCCTTCAAAGGAGATTATTATGCGTACCAGATATCAGATCCTTCGAGCCCTCAAGGCCTGCCCGCTGAGCTTCTGGCAGCTGGTCAATCTTCAGGATGCCCATCTGGTAGAGTTCATCGAGGCCTTAAAGGACTTGCTTGACGAAGGGCAGATCTCTTACCAGGATGGTCTTTTTTGTCTAAAAGCCGAGGTCGCCTATCAGCCTCGAAGGGAGGTCATCTGCCGGCGTTGTGGAACCGGGGTAGAACTGCGGGGTTATTTCCAAGAACTTTTGGAGCACTTTCTGGAGGAAACCAAAGACCGTCCTCTTCCGGTAAGTGATTTTGATCAGGGATTTGTCCGTCCTCAGGATACAGTGGCTAGACTAGCCTATATGTATGAGCGAGGAGATATCGAGGATCAAGAGATCTTCATCCTCGGAGATGACGATCTACTTTCGGTGGCCATTGGCCTTACCGGAATGGCCAGAAGGGTGACCGTAGTTGAGGTAGATGAACGTTTGACAGGTTTCATCCGAGAGTTTGCCAGTAGGCGAGGGCTTAAGAATATCGCCGTTAGGGAATACAATGTCCTTGAGAGCCTTCCTGATGAAGAAAAAGGGGCCTATGATACCTTTGTCACCGATCCGGTGGAGACCAATAAAGGCCTTTTTCTCTTTGTGGGCCGCTGTCTTGAGACTTTGAAAGGGCCGGGGGCGGCAGGGTATATGGGATTTACTCATCGAGAAGCAAGCCTTAAGAAGTGGCATCGACTGGAGACCTTTGTTCTCAAGGCCGGAATGGTCATCACTGATATTCTCAGGGACTTTGCCATCTATCCTGAACGGGAGAATCAGTGGGAAGAATTCTACGAGACCTATGAGATTATGCGCCAGCTTGAGCTTCCTATGCCTGACTGTGACTGGTATAAGTCGGCCTTTGTCCGGATGGAGGCTGTGGCTCCCTTGAAGATACCGGAGTTTGACCCTCCTGAGGATCTTAAGGAGCTTTATTTCGATGACGAATCCTGGGCCACACCCTATCCTAGCTTTATGAAGGAGGGTGATTAGGCCAAGCCGATAAGTTTTAGAAACTCCTCCTCATTTATAATCCTTAGACCCAGGCGGCGGGCCCGTTCGTATTTTGAACCAGGGTTTTCCCCTACGACGACATAATCTACCTGACGGGAGACCGAAGAGGCCACCCGGCCACCAAGCTCCTGGATGCGGCGTTTGGCCTCTTGTCTGCTCATTGAGGAGAGGGCCCCGGTGAAGACAAAGGAGAGGCCAGAGAGGGGTTTTTCGGGCCTTTCTTCCTGGATGTCTTTGAAGCGAATTCCGGCCTCTAAGAGCCGTTGAATACGCTTCCGGTTGTGTTCGTCCTGAAAGTATTCAACGATGGAGGTCGCCACCTCAGGGCCTATGCCCTCAATGGAGAGGAGCTCTTCGAGGCTGGCGTTCATCAGGGACTCTAAGTCACGAAAACGTTCGGCCAGAATCTGAGCGGTTACCTCACCGACATGCCGGATGCCTAGGGCGTAGATGAAACGGGCAAGGGTTGTCTCCTTGCTTTTTTCCAGGGCCCGGATAAGGTTTTTGGCCTTCTTGCGGGCGAATCCCGGGAGTTGTTCCAGATCTTCTAGCCTGAGCTGGTAAAGATCGGCTATGTCTCGCACAAGGCCCATATCTACCAGGAGTTTGGCCACTTTTTGTCCTAGACCTTCGATGTCCATGGCCCCTTTGCTGGCAAAATGGATGATCGAACGTACCAGTTGGGCATAGCAGTTCTTGTTAGGACAACGCCAGATGGCCTCTCCAGGTCTGCGAACCAATTTTGAGCCACAGATAGGGCAGTGTCTGGGCATCTCAAAGGGGCGTTCCTTACCAGTACGCCGTTCCTTGATGACACTGACAATCTCCGGGATGACTTCTCCGGCCCGCTGGACCAAGACCCAATCGCCGATGCGGACGTCTTTGCGGCGAATTTCATCCTCGTTGTGGAGGGTGGCTCGGGAAACTATCACCCCACCTACCTTGACAGGTTTGAGGACGGCCACAGGGGTTACTGCTCCAGTACGTCCCACGCTGACGACTATGTCGAGCACCTGGGTAGTGGCCTGGGTGGGTTCAAACTTAAAGGCCAGGGCCCACCTCGGGCTTCGGGCCTTAGTGCCTAGCTTTTCCTGAAGTTTAAGGTCATTGACCTTGACGACCACTCCATCGATCTCATAAGGAAGTTTATCCCTTAGGGCCTCCATCTCTCGGTGATACTCAATGGCGGCCCTGATCCCTCGCACCAATCGGACGTGCGGGTTGACCCGAAAACCCCACTTGGGAAGGGTGGTCAGGATCTCCCACTGGCTCTTGAAAGTGTAGCCCTCCACCAAACCGATTCCATAGCAAAAGATGTCAAGGGGGCGCTTGGCGGTGACGTTCGGATCAAGCTGACGCAGGGATCCGGCGGCGGCATTACGGGGATTGGCAAAAGGGCTTTCTCCACGACGGAGTCGCTCTTCGTTGAGCTCCTTGAACCTTTCCTTGTCCATGTAGACTTCCCCTCGGACGTCGATCCTCCGAGGGATAGGAACATTATCGAGGCCAAGAAGCCTTAAAGGTATGGACTTGATGGTCTTGAGATTGTTGGTCACGTCTTCGCCCACATAGCCATCCCCCCTGGTTGAGCCCACCGTAAAAAGGCCGTTTTCATAGACTAGATCTACTGCCAGACCGTCTATTTTGGGTTCACAGGTGTACTCGATCTCCTCATCTTCTGGGAAATTAAGAAAACGTTTGATCCTACGGTCAAACTCCAGGACTTCTTCTTCGTCAAAGGCATCATCCAGGGAGAGCATAGGAGTAGAATGAGGCACCTGACGGAATTCCTCCGCCGGGGTAAAGCCCACCCTTTGGGTAGGGGAATCCGGGGTGATGAGTTCAGGATACCTCTCTTCGAGTTCCCGGAGCTCTCTCATCAGGGCATCGTATTCGGCGTCAGAGATTACCGGGGAGTCAAGGACATAGTAACGGTAGTTGTGGTAGTTGATCTCCTCTCGCAGTCTCTTGACTCGCTCAATAATCTCCTTGGGGACGGCCATGGCCCCTCCCTTAGAATTCTGCAAGCTCAATGGTTTCTTTGAGGAATTCGGCAAAGGCCTCCAGTTCTTTACGATAATCTTCTCCTAGGTGGATGTGAATGACTTGGCGTTCGAGGTCTGAGAGGGCCTGGAAATCTCCATAGGCCTGAGCAAATTGGAGATCCCAGAGGGTGTAAGCCTCTCCTGGGACCTTTTGTTCTTCCTTCCGGCCTCGGCGGGTAAAGATGAAGAAGGAGCCTGTTCTAGGGCCTCCTTTGTGGAGTTGACCGCTTGAGTGGAGATACCGGGGGCCAAAGCCGAACATTGTCGAACACTGGCGTCTGGTTCGGACCATGGTTCGAAGATCAGTAAAGAACTCCTCTAGCTCAGCAGCATAAGGAAGATAGGCCAAGAAGGCCACATAGGACCAGGGAGAGAGGTTCAGGAAGAACTTCCTTATTGCCAACTTGAGACTGGGCGTGTCTCCCAGGATCCGGGAGGTAATAAAGGCATGTCCGGTGCGCTCATCAAGACCGAACTCTACCCCAAAGTCTCCGGTTTTCTGAAAGAGCTTAAGGATCTCAGCGGTTTTACGTTTGGCCCGGATGACGTCTGGTTCATCAAAGGGGTTGATATCCAGGAAATATCCGGCCAAGGCCGTGGCCATCTCCCAGCGGAAGCATTCGGCTCCGATTTCATATCGATCTTCCCACCAGTGATTGACCAAGGGGAAGCTGTTTTGTTTGAGCTCTGAGAGCAGTCGTCCGTAGACATCACGGCGCCCCTCAAGCCCCATATTTACAAAGAAGCGATCCGGACCGTAGACGGTAGGAGACCCTGGGGCCTCTCCTACAATGGGGACAATGCCAATGCCGGTCTTACCAGTGCTTTCGGCCACGAGTTGTTCGATCCAGAGGCTGAAAGGCCGGATGAGGGGATCAGAGAGGATGGTCAGTTTGTCACGTTCAAGGATAAAGTTCTCCCCTAGGTACTCGGCCAGATTGGCCGCGGGGTTATATTCCCAGGCCACCTCCGGCCCACAGACGGTAGCCATCTCTTGGGCCTTGGAGAGAAGCCTCTCTATATCAAGTCCCAACAGACCTGCAGGAACAAGCCCAAAGAAGGAAAGGGCCGAGAAACGCCCTCCGACATCAGGGGGGGCTAAAAACAGGTGTCGGAACCCCTTCTCCTGGGCCGTTTGGGCCAAAGGGGTGCCAGGGTCAGTGATGGCTACAAAGTTTTCTCCAGGACGCTCTTTGAGCTCCTCAAGTTTGGCCCAAAAATATTTAAAAAGGCTAACTACCTCAATGGTGGTGCCTGACTTGGAGGCCACAACAAAGAGGACCCGGGTCAGATCAAAATCTTCTTCAATCTTGGCCACCTCTTCGGGGTCCGTGGTGTCCAGGACAAAGAAGTAGGGATAGCCTGCCTCGGGACCGAATATCTTACTTAAGGTGAGGGCGAAAAGACTCGATCCCCCCATACCTAGGAGACAAACGGCTTCGAATTCATCTTTAATCCCTTGGGAGACCATCTGGATCTCCTCAATCTTGGCCGGCATGGTCTGGGGGAGATCAAGCCAGCCCAGACGATTGGCGATAGCCCTCTGGACCTCTTCATCGCTACTCCAGAGACTAGGGTCCTTCTCCCAGAGTCGATGAAGTAAGAGAGATTTTTCGGAATCAGTAAGCTTTGAAGGGCGAACAAACATTTCAGACCTCCTTGAAAATTCTGAACCAGGGCCTATGAAAAGAGAAATGAGTGCCCAGGTGGAACCAGCAGATTCAGTAGCGCAAGATATTAAAGCTAATATCCCCTCTTTATGCAAAAACTTTTTACTCTTTCTATCCTTAACTTGACAGGCCTCTCCCGGGGCTTAGCTTCTTGATGGCGCGTGCCCCTATCTGTTCTTTGTTTAAGGAGGCTTTAGTATGAGGGTTTTAATCCTTACGGCCAATAACTTTGAAGACACTGAACTTCTTTGCCCTATGTACAGGCTTATCGAAGCCGGCTATCAGGTGGATATTGCTTCTTTAGAATGGGGGGAGATTGTTGGCAAAAGAGGCTATAGGATCTCAGCCAATCTGGCCGTAGATGAGGTCTCCCCAGATGGCTATCGGCTTCTTCTCATTCCCGGAGGCAAGGCCCCGGCAGCCCTAAGGGAGGACAACCAGGTCCTTGATTTGGTACGCCGCTTTGCCGAAGCCGGCAAACCCATAGCGGCCATCTGCCATGGACCTCAGGTTCTGATCTCTGCGGGCCTCCTCAAAGGCCGGAGGGCTACCGCCTACAAAACTGTGGCCGAGGAGCTTCGGTCCGCCGGGGCCCTCTACGAGGACAGCCCCGTAGTTGTCGACAGGAACATCATTACTTCGAGGATGCCCGGGGACCTTCCCTTCTTTATGCGGGAGATAATAAAGGCTCTTTCCAGGAGGGGAGACTCATGATCAAGGCCGACTATCTTATCCTCGGCGGAGGCTACGCCGGAGTCCCTTTGGCCTATCGCTTGGGGCGTCAGGGGGAGGATTTTCTCCTGGTAAATCGTCTTCCCTATCAGACCCTAGCTGCTCTTCTACCTGAGCTGATTACCGGATCCATCTGTGAAGAAGAGGGCATCATTTGGCTTAAACCTCTTCTTAAGAGGGTCTTGGTTGGGGAGGTTAAGGAGATCGATCTTCAGGGCCGGAAGATAGTCGTCCTTGACCATGGCCGCGATCTTCTCACCCTTACCTGGAATAAGGCCCTGGTGATCTCCCTTGGTTGGGAACCTGATGTCCGTTTTCCAGCCCAAGGGGTTCATTTTGTGAGAGAATTGCCAGATGCCTTTCTCCTGAGACGTTATCTTTACCTCCAAGAAGGACAACGGATAGTCATCTGCGGTGGAGGCTTTGTCGGGGTTGAGTATGCCGGGGAGATTGCCACAGACCTTGGTTTTAAACTAGACTTTGAGATCCATCTGGTTGAGGCCGCCAGCGACCTCCTCGCTGGACTCCCCCGGGAAGCCCGGGACAAGGCCCGAGTGATCCTTGAGGAGCGGGGGGTCAAGGTCCACACCGGGGTGGCCGTGGAGGCTATTGCCGATGGCCGTTTGATTCTCAAAGACGGGACGGAGATTCCTGGAGATCTCTTCCTCTGGGCTGCCGGAGTCCGGGCTAACCGATTGTTGGAAGAAAGCGGCTTTGAGGTGGACCAACGAGGACGGGCCCTAGTGGATGAGTATCTTCGGGCCAGGGGGCAGGAGGATGTCTTTGTTATTGGAGACTGTGCCGGTACGAATCTTCCCATGCTGGGGCAGATTGCCGTCCAACAGGGCAAGTTCCTGGGAGATAATCTGCCCAGGATTGTCTCTGGAGACTGGCCTCCTGAGCCAAAGTTTGCCTATAAAGGCCTGGTTGTAAGCCTGGGGGAGGCCGAGGCGGTAGCCGCCCTGGGAGATAGGGTCTCCTTTTCGGGGATGCTAGCTGTAGTCCTTAAGAAGATCCTTGGCAAGAAGTATTTTTTGGACATCCGGATATAATTTTTGGTTATTTGGCTGGTGCCTCAAGACCAGATGTGCTAATTTCTCCTGCCAGATTAGTCCTGAAGCCAAACGAGGGAGACCATGGAGGATAAAAGAGTATCTCCGCCGGAGATTCCTTCGTTTTATGAAGAAGACGAGATTGATCTTGCCGAACTCTTTGGTGTCCTTTGGAAGAGAAGATGGTTTATTGTGGGAGTTGTCTTCGTTTCTCTGCTAGCTGCAGGGCTATATTGTGTCTTTGTCCCTTCTCAATACAAGATATCTATGCAGCTCCGTCCAGGAGTGACCGGTTTCAATGAAAAAGGAAACCCCATTTCTGACTGGACGGTAAATGATCTTAAAGCCTGGGTGGATGAGGGGGCCTATTTGGGTTACCTCCTTGAGGAGTTTAAGGATGGGCAACACATTCCCAAGATAGAGGCTAGAGTTGTCCGTAATGGAACTTTAGTAACCCTGAGTATGTTCCAGTTCAAGGACAAGAGATTCTAGCCAAAGTGGTCCAGTTTTTTATTTCTGCCCCGGAGACAGACCAGATGGGTAGGCTTAAGGTCTCTCAAAAGGAGGTAACTACTAGGATCGAGACCTTGAAGAAGACCCTGAGTTTGATTGAGGGAAAAAAGAAAGAGCTGATCGAGACCCTTGAAGAGTACCGGAGAAACTTAAAAGAGGGTAAGGAAAAAATGCGGCAAATAGAAAACGAAACCGCAGAGATGATCCTGGCTAACAGAAAACTTGCAGTTCCCGAAAAGACGGCTTTTTTTCTTCTTCAGTCGAATATAATCCAACAGAGCATCATCTTTTCAACCAATTTGAATCGCTATCTGAACGACCTAAATAAAGAGGTAATGGATCTTCGGGAAGAAATCACCTCTTTGGATCAGAAGGCCATGGATATTAAGGCCCGGATTGAAACTTGGAAGGGCAGATTGGCCCTTCTTTCGCCTGTAGAGATAATTCAGCCCCCTTTTGCCTCACCTGGTCCGGTTAAACCTAAAAAGGGTCTCATTATAGCTGTTGTTCTGGTATCATCTTTTTTTATGGCGATATTTCTGGCTTTTTTCCTTGAGTTTTGGGAGAAGAACCGAGATAAAATCAGCCAAGATAAGTAAGATCAGCCAAGATAAGGTCTAATCAAGTTCGATCAGCTCCAGAAAATTACCCAGAAGTTCGTAAAGGACAGGCCGCATCTGTTCGTAGAGATCAGGCTCTCCGAGAATGGCCTCTTTGCTCTGGATAAAAGGGGCCTCAGTGATCTCGTGCTCGCAGTGTTCAACCAAGGCAGCAACATTTTCCGGACCGACTTCAAGGTGGAACTGAAGTCCCAAGACGTAGTCTTCATAAAGGAAGGCCTGGTTCTCGCAGGCCTCGGAGCGGGCTAGATGTACCCCGCCGGCAGGAATGTCAAAGGTGTCCCCATGCCAGTGAAAGGCTAAAAAGCGATCAGGGATATCCTGACAGAGAGGATGATCCCGACCGGCCTTGGTGAGCTCTACCGGGAACCAGCCGATTTCTTTATATGAATTGCGGCGGACACCAGCACCCAGGATAGCAGCCAAAAGCTGAGCTCCTAGACAGATCCCTAAGGTGGGAATCCTCTCTTTAAGGGCCTGGGAGAGAAAGTTCTTCTCTTCTTTGAGCCAGGGATAGGCTTCATCATCGTGGACGCCCATGGGGCCTCCCATAACCACCAGCAGGTCTATCTCTCCTAAAGGAGGAAAACCATCCCCACTGTAAAGGGCGGTCTTGGAGATCTCAAAGCCGGCACTCTTGGCCCAGTCAATGATAAGACCGGGGGTCTCGAAGGGGACGTGTTGGAGGTAATGGAGTCGTTTGGTCATTTTAGTGGGCCTCCGCTTCTCTAAGGCCAACTCCTGGGCTCCAGGCCTTAAGGGAATATCGGGCGGCAAGATCCTTCCGACGCAGATAGGTCTCCCGGACCAAAGCCATATCAGCCACAAAGTGGGGTAACTCTTCTAAGGTCAAGGCCTGAGGGCCATCACAGAGGGCCTCCTCTGGCCGGGGATGAAATTCCACCAAAATCATATTGGCTCCGGCAATTATCCCCTGAGCAGCAGCATGGAAGATGTCTAGTATTCCATCTGGGGCCCATTCCTTGATCCCTACTGAATGGGTCGGATCCACACAAACCGGAAGCCTGGTTAAGCGCTTGACTACTGGTACGTGGCCGAAATCAATCAAGTTACGGTGAGGGTCACCAAGATTTGTCTTCACCCCTCGGAGGCAAAAGACGATGTTTCGATTCCCCTCACTAGCAATATACTCACAGGCATTAAGTGACTCCTCAAGACTGAGCCCCATCCCTCGCTTGTAAAGTACCGGGAAGTCCTTTTGCTGGCCTACGGCTTTGAGAAGCTCAAAATTCTGGGCATTGCGAGTTCCGATCTGAAGCATGACCCCGGTAGGATGCCCGGTGTCCTTCAAAGCCTCGCGGATCTCATCAATATGGGTTTCTTTGGTTACCTCCATGGCGATGCAGCGGATGCCATATTTGCCGGCCAGCTCAAAGAGCCAGGGAAGACACTTCTTCCCATGGCCTTGGAAGGAATAGGGACTTGTACGAGGCTTGTAAGCCCCCATCCGGCTGGTGGTAACACCCATTTCCTTTAGGGCAGCAAAGATTTTCTCTACGTTGGTTGGATTATCTACGGCACACAGGCCGGCAAAGATGTGAAAGGAATCCTGATCAAAGTGAAGGCCATTATAATCAAAGCCAAAGCCCTCAAGATCCTCTTGGTGGCGGCCAATGAGGCGGTATTTCTTGGAGACCCGGATGACCTTCTCTACTCCAGGCAGGGCCTGGATCTCCTCATCAGGGATGTGGGCCGTGGGGCCGATGACGTAAAGCTCCATGACTGTTCGCGTTGTGCCCCGGATACCCGAGAGCCTAGTGGAAATGCCTTCATACTGATGAAGGACTTCAAGGATACGCTTTACCTCCGGACCATGGGGATCTATATCCTGTTTGAGGATGATGATCATCTTTCAACCCCTAAAGAGACTAATTATTTTTTTAATTATTGCCATTTGCTAATAAAACAAGGGGCTTAAACTTGTCAAAGGGGCAATCCTCTGGTAAGGGAAAAGGTGATGTTTTTGCGCTTAAAGATCCCACCAATTTCATTTGGGACATAATTATTATTCACCTAGTTTTTTTCTGTAAATATTATCTTAAATTTTCCGCCCCTTAACGTTAAAAAAACAAAAAAGAGGTGTTCCGATGTTGGGAAATTTTATCACAGACATCAGGGATATTGAAGTCTTTACCTCGGAGGTAAACCTTGACGGTCTGGAGAGGGTAACTAACTTTTTTCCCTTTAAGGCTACCGAATATTATCTTTCTCTAATTGATTTTGATGACCCTCAGGATCCGCTACGGCGAATTATCCTCCCCGATGAGGAGGAATGTGACAGCTGGGGGCGCCTTGATCCTTCCAATGAGAGTTCCTATACGGTTATCCCTGGCCTCCAGCATAAATATAATTCAACAGCTCTGATTCTCTTTAGTAATCTTTGCATTGGTTTTTGTCGGTATTGTTTCCGAAAACGTCTTTTTTTAGAGGGAAAACGGGAGAGGGTTGTCGATATAGATGAGGCTGTCCGCTATATAAAGGATCACCCCGAGATAACCAACGCCATTTTGAGTGGGGGGGATCCCTTGGCCCTTCCGACTCCAAGGATTGAGGAAGCCTTAGCCAAGTTGAGGGAGATAAAACACCTTCAGATAATTCGTTTGGGGACGAAATGTCTCTCCTATAATCCGACTCGGATCATCCACGACCGTCGTCTCCTGGAGGCAATCAGCCGTTACAGCACGACAGAGAAGAAGATCTACATTATGGCCCACTTTGATCACGCTCGGGAGATCACTAAAGAGGCCGAGCGAGCCGTCCACATGCTCCTTAGGGCCGGGGCAGTAATTCTCAATCAGACTCCTATTATCCGGGGGGTGAATGACTCCCCCCAGGCCTTGGCCGATCTTTTCCGGAGGCTTTCTGCTATCGGAGTGGCTCCTTATTATGCCTTTCAGTGTCGGCCAGCCATCGGTAACAAGCCCTACGCTGTTCCCATTGAAGAGGCTTACCAAATCTTTGAAGGGGCCCGGGCCCTATGTTCAGGGTTGGACAAGAGGGCCCGTTACGTAATGTCCCATGCCTTGGGGAAAATAGAAATCGTCGGGCTTACGGCTGAAAAGGTCTTCTTTAAGTTCCATCGGGCTGCAGATAATTTCGATAGTGCCCGTTTTATGATCTACCAGCGCAATCCCGAAGCCTATTGGTTTGACGATTACAAAGAGGCTGTAGAAGAGTACCCTTTAAGTCTGGCCAGTAGCTGTTATGGGCCGGAGTAGCTCAGGCCTTAACCACTTCTAGCCAAAGAGGGACGGCGTGAAGTGAAGGGGTCAGCTCTTCAGTGGGCCCTAGTCGCCAGTCAGCAACCCTGAGCCCTGGAAGTCTCCGACTGATCTCCTCTACTAATCCGGAGACATTTATTACCGGGTGTCTGGCAAAGACCTCAGGGAGGCCATAGGTCAAGTGACAGGCCAAACACCGTCCTGGGCGTTGCCGAAGCTCAAAATCAAGCTTTATCAGTCCCCTTTTTTCATCAAAGAAGCGATAGACTAGACAGATATCGTAGGCCCCCTCCTCGGGGTCGCCAAAAAGGGCCTCAAAGAACTGATCTGCCTTTTCTGGAGGGAAGAGCTGGCAGAGGAAGGAATCTGAAAGGATTTCCTTAAGCCGATCATCCATCTCTTGGGCCTCCCATAATAGAAGATATTTTCATTCTTTAGAAGCTATCGAGAGACTTTAATCTTGGTGTTTCAAAATGCAAATCCACCTCACGAGGAAGAGCCACTCTTTAGGAAAGTAAAATGGCAAGATTTGCAGAAAATAGATCAATTTCAGAATAATCCGCCAGGAATTTGTCCTTACCAAGTTTTTATGGTTTTGACTTATTAAGGGGAGAAGGGCGGATTGAAGAAATATGTCTGACTTGGTGCCGAAGGGGGGAGTCGAACCCCCACGGGCATAAACGCCCACTAGATCCTGAATCTAGCGCGTCTGCCAATTCCGCCACTTCGGCACGACACGATTTTTAAATTACCGAGACCATTCTGGCTGTCAATCCTTATTCTTTGAGGATGAGGCCCTCTGGAAGACTCTCCCCATAGAGTCTGGTAGCCTCGGTCCTCTCCAAAGGCCGGGCCTCTTTGAGTAGATTGACAATCACCCCGGTCCCCGGGATCATCTCCAAGAAGGCTATCAAACGGTGCCTTGTCTCTTCGTCGATGTCCCGGGCCCGATCTCCAGTCATTCGGCCCATGTGGCCCAGGGCCTGAGCCAGGGCTAAGACGGCTCTGCCAGCCTTCTTCGGAGGGGTAAACCTTTCGATAAGATTCAGGATCCAGCGGGAGACTTCGGGGGCAGGGACGACCTCATTGATCGGTCCATAGAGTGGCTCTCGGGCTCCCAGACGGGATAAGGTCAAAAAGCCTAGGGCCAAGGAAAGCCCTCGACCGATTTCGGTAAGTAGGGCCCGGCCCAGATCCACCTTGGTCTGCCATGGGAGACGTTCTAGGTTGCCGGCTAGAAGCCACATCTCAGGCCTTTCTTCCCGAAAGAAGCGAATTTTAGGGCGGCCCTTTTTCTTGCGGCTGGGGACAAGGACGGGCTTGATTCGGGCCAGGATTTGGTTTTGCTGGCCACTGGTAAGGCCTCCGGCTATTCTTCGCCAGAATATCCACCACTCCCGGGCACAGTTTACATCTCGAGGATGGGCCAGGCCTTCAAAGTGGAGGGCCCAGAGTTGCTTAATCCTCCAGGGATCAAGCCGATCACCATAGCCAGGGCGCATGAAGAAGCCCGTAAGATTAAGCCACCGGACTTCGTGGGCTACAGTCCTCTTACGTTCGTCCTTGAGTCCAATGACTGTATCGGCCAAGGCCCTTAAGAGTTCAAGGGGCCACTGATCCTTTTCCATCTCCAGGATCTCCCGAAGTCTTCGGGGCAGGGCCTCTGGTGGAACCTGTCCAGAGAAGGTCTCTTTTAAGGCCAAGGCGGCCTTTTCAGTGCGCCGACGTAAATCCTCAGGAAGCCTCTTCAGGCTGCCCTGTCTATCTTGTTCGGTTGGTTCAACCACCACTCCGGTAGGAAGAGGGGGGAGGGATTGGGGAGCGGTCTTCTCCCGGCGGAGCTCAAAGCGTAGGCGCCAGCGATGGGGCGTCTTAAGGCAGCGGCAGAAGATCTCCAAAGTCCCTACCTCGGTAAGCAACGCCCCTACCCGGACGGGAATCCGTTTTGCTTCCTTCCGTTTACCGTATTTTAAGACGGTGACCAGGGGAGGAAGTTCGGCCAAATCACCTGGCTGAACAGTGATGACCTCCCCCAGCTGGTCTTTCTGACGATCCGTAGCGTGGTAGAGGCTGAAGCGGACCGGGCGGTTAGTAATAACCTCAAAGCTCCGGGGAAGCTCAAGCTCACAACCCTCCTCTGTGCCCTGGGGGACGAGACAGACGGCCGAAAGCTTACCCTCTTCTTTGGGAGCCACCCCTAGATAGTAAGATCTGGGGACACCACCTCCTATTTTTATCCCCAGCCCCCGGCGTACTAATCCGTAATAAGCCGACCCCAGACAGATGGCCAGATCTAAAGACGGGTTTTTAAGTTCCCTGGCCTCGCTACCAAACCATTGGCCCAGGGCCTTAAGGATTCTTTCTCTGAGAAGGCTTGGCTTCATAGCCCCGCCATTGAAGAGGACAAAATGAGGGGCCTTCTGACCGTGTCGATATAAAAAAGCGGCCAAATGTTTGGTTATTGCGCTTTCTCGAGCATAAGGTAGCCCCCATTCTCGAAGACCTCCGGGGACGGACCTAAAATTCTTTAGGCCTTCACTCCACTCCTCAAAAGGGAAGAACTCCTCCAAGATAAGAGAGAGGACCTCGTCTCTTGAGATCTTGGCCACTAAGGTCTCTGCGATGAGGGCAGTTCCTCGCCCCGTGAGCCTTACAGCCTCTTCTTCTGGACCACTTTCTGAAAGGAGACGTTCTTTGATCTCGCGGCACTGGTGGGTGAGCATCTGGAAGCGGACGAGGTCGAGCCGGGCCCCGGAGAGTTTTCTCTCTACCAGCCGAGCCAGGGCCAGATCCATGTTGTCACCGCCAAGAAGGATGTGGTCGCCAACAGCTACTCGCTTAAGCTCTGGCCCCTCCGGGCCAGCGATGGCCTCGATGAGAGTGAAGTCAGTAGTTCCTCCGCCGACATCGCAGATAAGAATAAGTTGACCCTCCTTGATTATCTCGGTCCAATTTTCTTCGTTTGCCGAAAGCCAAGCATAAAAGGCAGCCACAGGTTCCTCGATCAAGGTTACAGAAAGCCCAGTGTTCTTGGCAGCGGCCAGGGTGAGCTCGCGGGCCACATCATCGAAGGAGGCCGGTACGGTGACAATGACTTCCTGATTCTCAAGCCGAGCCTCAGGATTATCCCTGGCCATAGTCCAGTTCCAGGCCTCTTTGATGTGTTGGAGATAGCGGGCCGAGGCCTCAACAGGGGAGACCTTGGGAACCTCATCTCCTGCTCCCCAGGGAAGGATAGGTGACTGACGGTCTACCCCTCCGTGGCAGAGCCAGCTTTTGGCCGAAGAGACCAACCTATTGGGGACCCTGAGCCCCTGTTCGCGGGCAAGTACTCCGACTATATAATTCCGTTCTTTATCCCAGGGCAGGGCGCAAGCTCCGGGCTCAAGGTCAAACTCTCCAGGGAGATAGAGAAAGGAGGGAAGGACCGCATGGGGAGATAGACGCTGTCGACCGGTTAGCTGGGGAATCTCAAAAAGCCTCAGCTGGGGCCTGGGCCCTGGTTCCTGGAGGTCTACATAGGCCACCGCTGAATTAGTAGTCCCCAAGTCTATTCCTACCAGATAGCGAACCATGAAAGCTCCAGCCCTAAAAGTTTCAGATCTTAACTTTAATTTATCTTGACCTTCTTGCCAAAAGGCAACTTAGGATAGGGTTTGAAAGAACTGCTCTATGGCCTCCAGGAAAAGCTTCTCGAAACCTCCAAAAGGTTCCAGGCCCCGACGGCCGAAGGAAAAATTTATCTCCAGGACCAGGGGGAAGCCGGTGTCAGAGAAGGCTAGGTCAAAGCCGGCCAGGTTGATTCCTGTTTTTTTAATTATTTTTTTAACCAACGCCCTTCCCCGGCGCTGGAGGTCCGGTTGGTATTCGTAGTCTATCTCTGCCCCTCGAGCTAGGTGATGGTAGAAGGCCTTTTGACGCCGCCAATAGCTGATGATTTTGGAGCCGATGACCACCACTCGCAGGTCTTCTTTGAGCCCTGGCAGGTAGTCCTGGATGATGAAACCCTCCCGGCCTCTGAGCTCTAGAGTCTTAAGTTTGGAAATAACCTCTGTCAAACCTTGCTTGTCTTTGATCAGCCAAGTCCCTCCCCCTTCTCCCCCCAGATCGGCTTTAAGGACAAAGGGATAGGGCGGAAGTTCCAGGGGCGCAGAAAGGGGGTGTCTTCTTAGGAGGGGTTCAAGTTGGAGGCAGACAATGGTTCTGGGATGGGGAATCTTAAGCCGGGAGAAGGCTAGGGCCTGTCCCACCTTGCCCGGGAAGCGAAAACGGAAGTCGTAGTTGGGAAAGACCGGGGCTAGGCTTCGGGCCAGCCAATAGATCTCTGGACGAAGGGCTTGGGGAAGCACGATAGCCCTGGCCTTGGAAAGCAGGCTCAGTTCCTCCTCTCCCAAGAAACCCTTGGCCCAGAGAAAAACATCCGCCTCGTAGAGGGGGTTTAAAGAGACAATCGGAGGCTTTTCTCTCCTCTTCAAGCAACCGTTACCTCCGGGCAGAGATAGACGTCTTGGACGGCCTGAATAATGGCTATTCCTTCTTCGAACGGCTTCTGGAAGGCCTTACGTCCTAAAAT
This sequence comes from Thermosulfuriphilus sp., assembly GCF_054026695.1. Taxonomy (NCBI): domain Bacteria; kingdom Pseudomonadati; phylum Thermodesulfobacteriota; class Thermodesulfobacteria; order Thermodesulfobacteriales; family Thermodesulfobacteriaceae; genus Thermosulfuriphilus; species Thermosulfuriphilus sp. The sequence goes on along the minus strand of NZ_JBPMLP010000048.1, from coordinate 59,770 downwards.
AAGTCCCATGCCACCGGCCCTTTTGTTGATTACAGCTGTACGCACAGCCTGGGCCAGATCGTTCTGCCCCGAAGGTCCTCCAGAGTTGATCAAGCCGGCGCGTCCCATATAGCAGTTGGCTACCTGGTAGCGGGTGAGGTCTATGGGATGGTCACTAGTCAGTCTTTCATAGACTAGCGGATGGGTCTTGCCGAATTTAAGGGCCAGAAAACCGCCATTTGTCTCTGGCAGCTTCTGTTTAATAATGTCGGCTTCAATGGTTACTCCTAAGTGGTTGGCCTGACCGGTTAGATCAGCAGCGACATGATAGTCGGTCTGGTTGGTTTTGAAGGCCTCGTTTCGTAGATAGCACCAGAGGATGGTTACCATCCCAAGCTCATGGGCGTAACGGAAGGCCTCGCTGATCTCCATTATCTGGCGTCGGCAGTTGGGCGATCCGAAGTAGATGGTCGCCCCTACTCCAATGGCCCCCAGATTGAAGGCTTGGTCGATGTTGGCAAAAAGCGTCTGATCGTACTGGTTAGGATAAGAAAGAAGCTCATTGTGGTTTATTTTGAGGATAAAAGGGATCTTATGGGCATATTTTCGGGCCACACTTCCCAGTACCCCAAGGGTTGAGGCTACAGCGTTACATCCGGCCTCAAGCCCCAGGCGTACAATGGCCTCAGGATCAAAATATATGGGGTTAGGGGCAAAGGAGGCCCCGGCTGAATGTTCTATCCCCTGGTCTACCGGAAGGATAGAAAGATAGCCTGTCCCGGCCAGCCTTCCGTGATTAAACAGGGCCTGGAGGTTTCTCAAGACCGCCACCGGACGATCACTTAAGGCAACTACCCGGTCTATAAAATCCGGCCCTGGCAGATGGAGCATCTCCTTAGGGATAGTTTGACAGCGATGCTCCAGGAGATAATGGGCCTCTTCCCCTAAGAGTTCAGCGATTTTGTCAATACTGGCCATCTCCGTCCTCCTTGCTTTCTTTACTTCGGCTAAGGTAATCTCTGCTGAGCCCCAATTCAATCAGAGCTCTTGAAACTATTTTCGTGAATACCTATTCATTGCATGAGACCTTTTAGGGGATGATGATGATAAACTTTCGTGTAGGCCATGGCTATGATGTTCACGCCCTGGTAGAGGGGCGGCCCTTGATTCTGGCCGGGGTCTCCATTCCTTATCACAGAGGCCTTTTGGGGCACTCTGATGCCGATGTAATCACCCATGCCCTTTGTGATGCCCTCCTGGGAGCTGCTGGTCTTAGAGATATCGGCCACTTTTTCCCGGATTCAGATCCCCGCTTTCGTGATATAGAAAGCCTTAAGCTCCTGGGAGAAGTGGCCAAACTGTTGGCGGACAGGGGCTGGGCGGTGGGCAATGCCGATATTACCGTGATCTGTCAGGAACCAAAGCTTGCCCCCTATCGTCAAGAGATGATAAGACGGCTTAAAGTAGCCCTTGGAGGAGGGGTTGCTGTAAACATCAAAGCCACCACTACCGAACACTTAGGCTTCATCGGTCGGGGCGAGGCTATTGCTGCCCATGCCGTGGTTCTGATTGTCAAAAAGATTTGAGAAACAGAAAGGAGGTATTTTTATGAAGATTACACTTTCCATCATCAAGGCCGACATCGGAGGCTATGTTGGCCACTCTTCTACCCATCCGGAGGTGGTTGCTAAGGTCAAGGAGATGGCCGAGGCGGCCAAGGGGGATCTTCTCATCGACATCTCGGTCCTTACCTGTGGAGACGACATTGCTCTGGTGATGACTCATCAACAAGGGGTTGATAACGAGAGGATTCATAAGCTGGCCTGGGATGCCTTTGTGGCTGGGACCGAGGTCGCCAGGGGCCTTAAACTTTACGGAGCCGGGCAGGACCTCCTCTCTGATGCCTTCTCCGGTAATGTCCGAGGTCTCGGGCCGGGTATTGCCGAGATGGAGTTTGAGGAGAGAAAGAGCGAGCCGGTGATTGTTTTCTTTGCTGACAAGACGGCTCCCAGTGCCTGGAATCTTCCTCTCTATGAGATGTTTGCTGATCCGATGAATACCGCTGGATTGGTGATTGATCCTTCCATGCACGGGGGATTTACCTTTGAGATTATGGACGTCTATTCAGGTAAGGTGGTCAAATTGAAGACACCGGCTGAGCTTTATGATCTTTTGGCCTTGATCGGCTCGGTGAGCAAATATGTTGTCAGGGCCGTCTATCGCAATTCTGACGGCGAGATTGCTGCAGCGGCCTCGACCCAGAGGCTCTCCCTTATGGCCGGTCAATATGTGGGTAAAGACGATCCTGTCCTGGCTGTAAGATCTCAGAGCGGTTTCCCAGCCATCGGCGAGATCCTAGAACCATTTGGGCGTCCCTGGCTAGTTGAAGGGTGGATGCGGGGCTCTCATACCGGACCGCTTATGCCCGTTCCCTTTAAGCAGGCCAAGCCGACCCGTTTTGACGGCCCCCCCAGGGTAATTGCTGCTGGCTACCAGATCTGTAATGGCCGATTGATTGGTCCAGTGGATCTTTTCGATGATCCAGCCTTTGACATGGCCCGGCATGAATGTTCCTATATGGCCAACAGGCTCCGCCGTCAGGGGATCTTTGAGCCTCACCGTCTGCCACCAGAAGAGATGGAATATACCACCCTTCCTAAAGTCATGGAGAAACTCAAGGATCGTTTTACAGACTCTGGTGAGAAGATGGCCACTGGGGCCAAGATCCTCGAGAAGGAGGATATGGATTAGGAGTGAGATAGGGGCCCAACCCGGGCCCCTATCTATGAGCCTCTAGAGACGATCGCAGCGAATGTAGGCCAGAATTGCCTCCACTTCTTCGTCTATCTCATCACTTAATTCAGATAATTGATACGTCCGCTGGCAAACCTGACAGCGGAAGTAAACCGACCGTCAGTTACGAAAAAGCTCCAATTTGGTGCCACAAACTCTACACTTCAATTTTTTCTCTCCCTTTGGTGACCAAGCCATATTTAGCAGAATAGCGATATTAGGGCCTAAAGACAAGTCTTCCCTTTGTCTAGATTGGCATCTTTGCTAGGAAGGCCAACTTGGGAGTCATCAGAATTCCTAAAGAGGGCAGGGAAGGGGCGTGGGGATTTTTGACCAGTTCGTTTTTTTATTTGTGATGTCCGGCTATGGCCAGACCTTTGAGTTTTTCTGAGAGTTGGCTGGTGACAGAGTGTCTCTTGATGGCTTCAGGGTCGGTGGCTCCGTTTACATTGATGATGACCATTCGGCCGTAGCCTTTGCCGTAGGCGTTGATAAAGTCATAGATGGCTCCAACGACAACCAACTTCTCCTCCTTTACCAGATCGTGATAGAAGGAGATGGCCTGAGCTACCTGCCAGTCTACATTACGCTCAACATTTTTAAGCCAACGGCTTTCAAAGCTTCCCCGACCATCGTCGGCCGAAAGGGGCAGATGGAGATGATCCAGTTCATTGCGGATGGCCTCGGTCTCCTTGCTGTAGTCTCCCATAGCTGCCTTGACTGCACCGCAGTGGGTGTGGCCGAGGATGAGAAGTATAGGGGTGTGGAGATGAAGGACTCCATAGTCTATGGAGCCGTGAGAGACCGCTAGCTGATTGCCGATGTTGCGAATAACAAACATCTTATCGATAGGATCCTTAAGTAGGGCTGACATGTGTACCCGGGCATCGGCGCAGGTTATGAGGGTGACAAAAGGATGTTGAGAGGTCTGATAAGGGGCAAAGTATTCGGGATGGTGGCTAGAGACAAACTCGTCATTGCCTTTGACTATCTTCTCCAGGGCCTCTGGAGGGGTTGGCCCAGAGGTCCCGTGGCCTCCTGAGGCCCACACCTGACCGGCCAAGAGAAGAAAGCAAATTGCCAAAAATAACGATAAGCTCTTCATCTTCCGCCTCCTTTCTCCAAATTTTATTTTTATTGGGCACCCCGCCCCTTCCCCGATGAGAATGTTTTCTATTATATTTTTGCATTTACTACAACTTTTTAGTCTTTTGTTGAAAATCTTTATTGGCAGAAAGAGGCTCCTTAGGCTAGACGCGAACCAGGAGACAGCTGAGATAGGCTGTCTCCGGTATGGACAGGAGAACGGGATGGTCTGCTCCCTGACCTCGGGCCTCAAGAAGTATGGCTTGGCGGCCGAGACTCCAGGCGGCTTCGTGGACTAGTCTTTGGTGATCAGCAAGGCTTAGGTGGTGGGAACAGGAGCAGGAAATGAGGAGTCCGTCCTTCTTAAGGGCCTTTATGGCCAAGCGATTAAGCTGGAGGTAATTCTTGCGCCCGGCGGCAAAATGGCGCTTTTTTTTGATCAGGGCCGGAGGATCAAGAATTATCAGGTCGTAGGCCCCCGATAAGGGGGAGAGAAAACTGCGGACATCTTCTTGAAGGAAGCGGATCCTTCTGGTCAGGTTGTTCTTCTGGGCTGCGGTTGTCGCTTGAGAGATGGCCCAACCTGAGCGGTCAACGCCGAGGACCTCTCTGGCCCCATAGTAGGCAGCTACAAGGCCCCAGGAGCCAAGGTAGCAAAAGAGATCCAGGACCTTTTTGCCGGAGAAAAGATGGCTCCAGGCCTGTTGATTCTGACGCTGATCAAGAAAAAGGCCGGTCTTCTGTCCTAAAAGGGGATCGACCGGCAGGAAGAGATTATTGATCCTTACCCAATAGGGAAAGGTGAGTCTTCCTTTAAGAAAGTCTTTATCCAGCTGGCCTTTGAGGCCCTCCCCAGGGCTTAAAAAGATGGCTGCCTGGGGAAAGAGATCCTCAAGGGCGGAGACAATCTCCTCAAGAAAGTGGGCCATTCCCAGAGTAGTTACCTGAATGACCAGCAGCTCCTCGTATCGATCAACAATGAGGCCGGGGAGTCCGTCGGCTTCGCTAAAGACGAGCCGGAAGACCTCTTCTTCGGGAAAGAGCTTGCGTCGAAGACAAAGGGCCCTTTTGAGGCGCCTCTTAAAGAAATCCTTATCTGGCTTGATAACCTCTAGGGCTACTACCCGGAGGAGAATCCGGCCGTGGGGATCGAAATAACCGGTAGCCACTGGCTCCCTTCGAGGGGTAAGGATGATGACCCAGCCTCCAGGGAGACCCTTCTGGGATTCCTCAAGGTCGTCTTCTCTCAGCCAAAGGTGACCGGAAAGAATCCTTCTCAGCCCTTGTCTGTTGAGACGGACTTCTTCCATCAGGAATACATATCCTTTATCTGGGAAGCATATCTTTGGGCGATAAGGGTCCGTTTTTTCTTAAGGGTGAAGGTCAGAAGGCCGTTTTCTAAAGTCCATTCTTCCGGGATGAGGCGCACAAGGCCTACGTGTTCATAGGGGTGGATCCTGGCTTTGGAAAGGATATTTTTTATCTCTTGGTGGATGAATTCGCGGGCTTCTGACCTCTGACAAAGGAGGACAAAATCCTGGGGGAGCCCCTTTTCTTTTGCCCAGTCAAGGAGCTTCTGACGATCAGGGACAACCAGGGCCCCTAGAACCTTTTGGTCTTGGCCGACCAACATTACCTGGGAGATGTAAGGGCTTTTAAAGAGAAGGGCCTCGAGAGGCTCAGGATCGACATTCTCCCCGCTGGACAGAACGATGATATCTTTTATCCGCCCGGTGATGACCAAGTCTCCCCGAGGGGTAAGATAGCCTAGGTCACCGGTTTTTAAGAAGTTATCTTCGGTAAAGACGGCCCTGGTGGCCATAGGGTTGCGCCAGTAACCCTTCATTACCTGGGGGCCACGGATGAGGATCTCTGCTCGTCCCTCGGTCTTAGCTAAAAGGCGGAGCGTCGTTCCAGGAAGAGGGGGACCGGCGGTGCGAGGAACGTTTCGACCTGGGTAGCGGACAGAGATGACCGGTGAGGTCTCTGTCAGACCATAACCATTTAGGAGTTCGATTCCGATGGCTTCATAAAAATCCTCGAGTTCAGGGGCCAGACTACTTCCTCCGCTAATGGCCATCTCTATCCGGCCGCCGAAGGCCCTTCTGATCTTCCGGAAAAAGATGACCTCACCCAAAAGTCGTGGGAAGGCCGTCAAGACAAAGACAACAGCCCCTTTTAAACCGTCTTCAAAACTAGGGGCCTCGGTTTCTCCGGTAATCTTTTTCCGGGCCCGGCGGTTCAGGAGGGAGACCTTGAGGGCCCAATGGAACCAAGTCTTAAGACCTCGAGATGAGACCTGTTGGTGGATACGTTGGTAGAAGACCTCCCAAAGTCTGGGGACTCCGACTAAATAATGGGGAGAAAAGGTTCTTAAATCCTCACGGAAATGGCGCTTGTCGCTGAAGATGATCTCTACAGCAGAGGCCAGGAGTAGATATTCTACTGTTCTTTCCAGCATATGGTAGGGCATGAGGACCGAAAGATAACGTTTCCCGGCCTGAGGGTTCAGCAGGCTCTGGCAGGCCAAAACATTGGAGACAATATTGGCCTGGGTGAGCATTACTCCTTTGGGGTTACCTGTAGTCCCGGAGGTATAGACAATAGTGGCCAGATCTTCAGCCCTGGGTATAAGTGGCGGGATGGTTCCTTCGGGGATTCTCTTTTCAGAGATGACAAAGACCTGAGGGGGATGTCTCAGAAGATTGAGGACCTTCTCTAATCGGCTTAGGCCCTTTTTCTCAACGGTTACAGCTTTGGCCTCGGAGTGTTCGATAAGGGCGGCTAGCTCTTCTTCAGGGCTCGATAGCCCCCGAGGCACAGTTACCAGGCCCGAGGCTAGGGCCGCTAGGTCAGCCAACAGCCAATTGACCCCAGAGTCTATATAGATGGCTAATCTATCTCCAGGGCAAAGCCCTTTCTTCTGGAGTTCGTGGGCCAGAGAGCCGATTTTTCCCACTAGCTCTCTGTAGGAGAGGCTTCGCCACTTGGCCCCGTCTCGAAAGGTAAGGGCTGGGAGATGACCATGCCTTTGAGCAACCTCAAAAATGAGCTGGGGAACCGTCTTGGCCATGATTAGCCCCTAATTACCCGATCCAGGATCTGTCTTCCACACCTTCTTTATAAGGAGAGAGGCCAAATAAAATCTTGAAAAAAGTGCCAAGAGTAATTACCGAGTAGAGGCCTGAAGAGTTTCTGAAGGAAGGAGCCAAAATGTGTCAGGCCAAGGTAGTCCTCTTAGAGGGCGATCGGGAAGAAGAGGTCATGAAAGACGTCATCTGGCTGGAGGCCTCTTCGGGGCAGGTCAGCCTGCGGACCTTCTTTGATCCTCCCAAGACCATTGAAGGGACCATTGAAAAGATCGATTTTCTCAAACACATCGTCTATATAAGGAGAGAGAAAGATGGATGATCGAGAGCGACTCAAGGTTCTTATCCCTCACTGGATAGAACATAACGAAGAACACGCCAGAGAATTTGAGGCCTGGGCAGAGAAGGCCGCTGAGGCCGCTTCAGATCTTAAAGAGGCTGCCAAATTGATCTTTGCTGCCAACGAGGCTCTCAAGAGGGCGGCCGAAAAACTCTAATCTTGTTGCTCTTTAAAGCTCATGTTATTTTTTGTCCCGGATTTTTGCTCTTTTACAAATGAGAGAAGGTCTGGACGAGTTCTTCATGGCCGAGGCTCTGAAAGAGGCTGAAAAGGCCCGTCTGGTTGATGAGGTCCCGATAGGGGCAGTGGTGGTTTCGGCTGAAGGTGAGATCATCGGCCGGGGGCACAATGAGGTTATCAGGCGTCTTGACCCTACTGCTCATGCCGAGATTCTGGCTTTAAAGGAAGCGGCCCAAAGGTTGGCCAATTACCGACTCCTGGGAACAAGCATCTACGTTACCATTGAACCTTGTCCTATGTGTGCGGGGGCCTTGGTGCTGGCTCGAGTGTCTCGGCTGGTCTTTGGAGCCCGGGATCCCAAATCTGGAGCCTGTGGTTCCCTTTACCAGATTGCAAGAGACCCCCGGCTTAATCATCGTCTGGAGGTTGTCTCTGGCGTGCTTGAAAAGCAGTGTCGGGGGATCATCCAGGCCTTCTTCAAAGAGCGTCGTTAGGCCCGGAGGGGTACCGAAGTGGTCGTAACGGGGTCGACTCGAAATCGACTGTCCCCTTAAACGGGGACCGTGGGTTCGAATCCCACCCCCTCCGCCATGAGGCGTCATTATGCGGAGAGGTGCCCGAGCGGCCGAAGGGGCACGACTGGAAATCGTGTGTACGCCCACAAGGCGTACCGTGGGTTCGAATCCCACCCTCTCCGCCATTTTTATTTTTGGGCCGTTGGGTCCTGCGCAACGAATCCCTGTGAACCCCGCCAGGCCCGGGAGGGAGCAACGGTAGCAGGGCCCTTCGTGTGCCGCAGGGGAGCCCGACGGCCCTTTTTTTCTTTTTTATGGCCTACCTAGTCCTAGCCAGAAAATATCGTCCGCAGACCTTTGACGAGGTTGTTGGTCAGGATCACATTACCTCTACCCTGAAGAAGGCCCTGGCCTCCGGGAGGGTGGCCCATGCCCTGCTTTTTTCCGGCATCCGTGGGGTGGGGAAGACCTCCGTGGCCCGGATTCTGGCCAAGGCCCTGAACTGTGAGCAAGGGCCAGCAGAGAATCCCTGTAATCAGTGTTCTCTCTGTCAGGAGATCACCGCTGGCCGGGCTGTAGATGTCCATGAGATAGATGGGGCCTCAAACCGAGGGATCGATGAAATCCGGGAGCTTAGGGAAAATATTCGTTTTCTGCCGGCCAGGGCTCGCTATAAGATCTATATAATAGATGAGGTCCATATGCTCACCAAGGAGGCCTTCAATGCCCTTCTTAAGACCTTGGAAGAGCCCCCGGGCCATGTCTATTTTGTTTTGGCCACCACTGAGGCCCACAAGGTTCCCCTGACTATCGTCTCCCGATGCCAACGCTATGAGTTCCGGCGCCTTCCTGTAAGGCGTCTGATGGATCATCTCCGTCGGATAGCGGCTGCTGAAGGTCTAGAGATAGAGGAAGGAGCTCTTAGTCTTATTGCCCAGGCCGCCGAAGGTAGTATCCGGGATGCCCTGAGCCTGCTTGATCAGGCCTTGGCTGCTGGGGCCCGGACCGAGGCTCAGGTTATTGAGACCTTGGGGCTCGTCAGTCGAGAAGTCATCCAGGAGCTGATCATCGCCATTCTTGAGGCCGATTCTAAGGGGGCCATTTCCGTAATCGGCCGGGCTGCCGATTTTGGTTATGATCTTCTCCGGCTTTCTGAAGATCTGGTAGTTGCCTTTCGGGATCTTATGGTTATTCGTCTCTGTGGGGCCGATGAGGAACTTATTAATCTACCTCCAGAGGAAATAGGGCGTCTTGAGGCCCTGGCTCGGAAGATCTCTCCGGAGACCCTTCATCTTTACTTTCAAATCCTTCTTCGCGAGCACGAACAGGTAAGGCGCTCGGCCATTCCTCGTCTGGCTCTGGAAATGGCTGTTCTTAAGGCTTCTCAAGTAAAAAATGTCGTCTCCCTGGAAGAGGTCCTCAAGGAGTTAAAACGTCTTAAAAGCGGCACTAGCAGCTCCCCGGCCCCCCGGGGGACTTCAGACCCTTCTTCCAGAGATCTTACGGGCTTTATAGCCTTTGTGCGCGGAAAAAGTCCTCCTTTGGCCATCTGCCTTCGCCAGCAGGTAAAGGATAAGATCTGGGACAAAGGGATCTTGGCCATTAAGGTCCCCAAAGGCGGTCTTCTTGAACATCCTGATCGCCGTCGGCTTTTGGAAACCCTTCTTAAGGATTATTTTGGGCCTCAAGCCCAACTAAAGATAGATTTCTATGAGGAGCCATCCCAGAACAATGGCCAGCAATTACGCCGTCGACTCTTGCAAGATTCTCTTGTCCAGGAGGCGGTTAGGATTTTTAATGCTCGGATATCAGGAGTCAAAACCTATTCTCGAAAGGAGTAAGCTATGCAAAATATCAAAGATCTCATGCGTCAGGCCCAGAAGATGCAGGCCCGACTAGCCAAGCTCCAGGAGGAGTTGGCCCAGCGGACGGTGGAGTCAAGTGTCGGCGGAGGGATGGTTACCGCTGTAGTCAATGGTCGTCAGGAGTTAATCTCGGTTAAGATTGATCCGGAGGTGGTCAATCCAGAGGAGGTGGAGATGCTTGAGGACCTCATTGTTGCTGCTGTTAACGATGCCCTACGCAAGTCTCAACAAATGGTCCAGGAAGAGATGGCCAAACTTACCGGGGGCATGAAGATCCCCGGCCTTTTCTAAAGGGTCTATGGCCGCTTATCCTCCGGCCCTTTTACGACTGATAAACAACCTCTCGAGGCTTCCCGGGATTGGAGAAAAGACGGCCACTAGGCTTGCTCTTCAGGTCCTCCGCTGGCCCCGGGAAGAAGCCCGAGAGCTTGCTGAAAGCATTGCTCGCCTCCATGAAAGAGTCTCTCTTTGTTCTTATTGCCTTAACTTTACTGAAGATGATCCCTGCCCCATATGCACCGACACTTCCAGGGACAGAGAACTACTTTGTGTGGTCGAGGATTCTGCAGCCCTTGAGGCCTTGGAGAAGGCTGGTGTCTTTAAGGGACGCTATCATGTCCTTCACGGTTTGCTTTCCCCTCGAGATGGCATTGGTCCTAAAGAGTTAAGGGTCAAGGAACTTCTCGGCCGCATTCCAAAAGAGGGAATAAAAGAAGTTATCCTGGCCCTCTCGCCTACGGCCCCCGGGGAAGCCACTGCGGCCTATCTCCGGGACGTCTTGGTCGGGCTGGGGGTTAGGGTTTCTCGAATCGCCTGCGGTGTACCCATGGGTATGGAGATCAAATATGCTGATGAGATGACCCTACGTTTGGCCCTTGAGGGTCGCCGGGACCTTGGCGCCTGAAGACGATTTTTCCTCCGACCAAGGTAATAATTGCCTGGCCCTGCATCTCCTTCCCTAAAAAGGGTGTATTTTTGCTCCGCGAATGGAGGCTTTCGGGACTAACCCTCCAGAGACGATCTGGATCGATTACGGTGACATCGGCCGGAACTCCAGGCCTTAATGTCCCCCCGGGCAGGCCTAAGATGCGGGCAGGACCGGAGGAGAGGAGCTCTACGGCTCGCCTGAGGGTGATCCTCTTCTCTCGGACTAGTTTAAAAGTCAGAGGGAGGGAGGTCTCCAGGCCGATTAGCCCGCAGGCTGCCTGAGCAAACTCGATCTCCTTCTCCAGAATGCTATGAGGGGCGTGGTCAGTAGCAATGGCATCTATGACCCCTTCGGCCAGGGCCTCAATGATGGCCTCCCGGTCCTCCTCTGTCCTCAAGGGGGGATTGACCTTGGCCAAGGTGTTGTAGCCGGCTAGCGCTTCTTCGGTGAGGCTGAAGTAATGGGGAGCAGTCTCAGCGGTCACCGGGATTCCGGCCTCTTTGGCCCGGCGGATTATTTCACAGCTTCCCTTGGTGCTTACGTGGGCAATATGAACGGGGGCCTTGGTGAGGGCGGCCAGGGAGACATCGCGAAAGACGGCCACCTCTTCGGCTGCGGCCGGGATACCTTTTAGGCCCAAGAGGGCGGAGAGTTGGCCCTCGTTCATCTGGCCTCCGGCGGAAAGGGTCAACTCTTCCGAGTGGGAGATAATAGGAAGATCAAAATTCTTGCTGTATTCCAGAGCCAAACGCATAAGTCCGGCGTCAGCCACTGGCCGACCGTCGTCGGAGAGGGCTACGGCCCCGGCGTCTTTAAGATCGCCGAACTCTGTAAGTCTTTCTCCCTTTTGGCCGACGGTTATGGCGGCCACCGGATAAACCCGGCAGTGGCCCTTCTGGGTGGCCTGATCCCTAATAAATCTGGTAACAGCCGCACAATCATTGGGGGGCTTTGTGTTGGGCATGGTACAGACAGCAGTAAAACCACCGGCTACGGCGGCCATAGTGCCGCTGTCGATGGTTTCTTTGTATTCTTCTCCAGGTTCTCGAAGGTGAACGTGGAGATCGATCAGACCAGGGATCACGATCTTTGCCCGGCAGTCGATAATCTTGGCCCCCTCTGGGTTGAGGTCTTGGGCGATGGCCTTAATCTTGCCGTCCTCAATAAGGAGGTCTCCCTCCTGTTCTAAATCGGAGACAGGGTCAACTATCAGCCCACCTTTAAGCAGCAGTCTCACGGCCACCTCCCAGCAGGAGATAAAGCAGAGCCATCCGGACAGCAACTCCATTGGTTACCTGATCAAGGATGACCGAATAGGGGCCATCGGCCACCTCTGGGCTTATCTCCACTCCCCGGTTCATTGGGCCGGGGTGCATGATGATGCAGTCCGTGGATGCCAAGGAGACCCTTTCGGGGGTTAATCCAAAAAAATGGGCATATTCTCTCAATGAGGGGATAAGATCCCGACCTTGACGTTCCTTTTGGATCCTAAGGGCCATGATGACATCGGCCCCTTCGACGGCCTCTTCCACCTTGTAGGCCACCTTGGCTCCAAGAGCTTCTATCTCGGGAGGAATCATGGTCGCTGGGCCAGATACCCAGACCTGAGCTCCCAGTTTTTTAAGAGCTAGAATGTTAGAGTGGGCTACACGGGAGTGGGTTATATCTCCGATAATGGTTACCTTAAGGCCCTGGATCTGGCCCTTTTTTTCCCGGATAGTCAGGAGATCCAGAAGGGCCTGGGTGGGGTGTTCATGGGAGCCATCACCAGCGTTTATGACTGAGGCCTGGACGTGGCGAGCTAGAAGATGAGCGGCTCCTGAAAAGGGATGTCTTAAAACAATGATATCTGGAGCCATGGCCTCTAAGTTTTTGGCCGTATCGATGAGGGTCTCTCCTTTGACGACCGAGCTTGCAGAGGCTGTAATACTTACGGTGTCCGCCGATAATCTTTTGGCCGCCATCTCAAAGGAAATTCTAGTCCGGGTAGAAGGCTCAAAGAAGAGATGAACGATGGTTTTCCCTCGAAGAGTAGGGACCTTTTTGATGGGACGGGACATGATCTCCTTCATGGATGAGGCCGTCTCGAGGATAAGCTCGATGTCTTCTCTACTGAGTTCGGCCATTCCCAAAATGTGGCGATGTCGGAAGATCGTCTTTCCCATCTCGTAGAGGTTAAAATAAAGGCCTCAAGCCGAAAAAGGCTTGAGGCCTTTATTCCTGACGAAGACAACTTTTTCTTGGATTGCTTACCATCGGTGGCCAATCTCTAGCACAAGCCCCTGGCCGGGGTCAAGGGATTGTATTGATCGCCCCCGGCAGAATGAACTTTGGCTGGAACCCTGCTTTCGGACTCGCTAAAGTTGTTTCAGAAGACTAGTCTTCTGCCAGATTGAGCTCTCGGAAGAAGGCCGAGACTAAGTTGATAAAGGGGCTTTGGACTCGTCTTTCCAAGAGTCCTTTCCAGCTTCCTTTATAGATGAGGCGGCCGTCCTCGATGACAAAGATCAAGTCAGCCAGAAGATAGGCTTCAAGTGGGTCATGGGTGACGTGAAGGATAGTCAACTGGAAGCGTTCCCTGAGATCTTTAAGAAGGCGAATCATTTCTAGACGGAGATGAAAATCTAAGGAAGAGAGGGGTTCATCAAGTAGGAGGACCTTGGGATCAGCCATCAGAGCCCTTCCTAGAGCCACTCTCTGGGCCTGTCCTCCGGATAGTTCTCGGGGATAGCGTCGAAGTAATCCCTTTAGATCCAAGGTCCTTACCAGCTCGTCGAGGAAGGCTTGGGGAGGCCTTTGACCGCGGGCTTTGTGGCTAAAGATCAGATTTTCATAGACAGAAAGGTGGGGAAAAAGGGCCTGATTCTGTGGAAGATAGACGATTCTTCTTTTTTCGGTAGGCTGGAAGGTAATACTCCTTCCTTCAAGGATGATCTGGCCTTCGTCTGGCTGAAGGAAACCGGCCAACAGGCGCAAGGTGAGACTTTTGCCTGAACCACTAGGGCCGACCATTACGTGATAGGCTCCGGCCTTAAGGGTAAGTTCCAGGGACAGAGAAAATTCTCCAAGGCTTTTCTTAACCCTGGCCTGAACCATAAAGCCTCCTAAGCCCCCAAAAAATGAAAAAAAACAGGAAAAGGTTAATCAGAAGGACAAAGGCTGTAATCTCCTGAGAGGCCCGAAGCCCCTGCTCTTGAAAGCGTTCTAAAATGAGAACCGTCATCACTCGGGGATGATAGGCCAAAATGAGAAGAGAACCCATCTCACTGATTGACCGGGCGAAAGAGAGCAGGGCCCCTCTGAAGATGGCGGGCGCTGCTAGAGGAAAGATAATCCGGCGCCAAGTATAAAGCCGGCCGGCCCCGAGATTGGCAGCTACCAGCTCAAGCTCCTGGGGCACCTGACGAAAACCCACTGAAGCGGCAGCCACCAGATAAGAAAAACTTACGTACCACATGGCCAGGACGACGGCCGGCAGACTGTCGGTAAGATAAAGCCCCATTTTGGCCAAGCTCTTTCCCAGGAGGCTTCCGGGCCCCACTGCCAGCAGGAGCATGATCCCTACGGCTACGTGGGGGATGGCCACCGTGAGATTGATGAGGCCTTCAAGGAAGTCGGTTAGTGCGTTTTTATAACGGGCCAGAAAATAAGCTAGAGGGACACCGGTTACCAGGGCAGCCAAAGTAGCTAGAAAGCCGGCCCCAAAAGTTATCCTTAAGGCCTGAATGACCTCCTTGTCTCTTAAAGCCTCAATAATGCCGGAGAGACCAGTAGTGTAAAATAGATACCCTAAGGGGCCAGCCAGGACGACAAGCCCCAGAAGGGCTAAAACCCAGGCAAGACTGCGGCTAATCATGGTCTCAGGGGCTTGGGAGGATAAACGGGTATAAGATGGTGTCTTTTAAGAAGGCTCTGGCCTTGTTGAGAGAACAGAAATTCGAGAAAAATACGGGCCTCGTTTAGATGAGGAGCCCTCTTGACTATGGCCAGCCCGTAGGCAATAGGACCTCCGGAGATAAGTTTGCCGTCTTTGAGACGGACCGAGACCTTTTGGTACTCTTTGGCCCTTAAGACCTCTCCTAAGTTATGGGCAGCGGGTATCTCCACAAAGTCTAGTCCATGGTCCATAGCAACGCTTCGATACTCGAAGGCAAAATCCACCACTCCAGCCTCAATGAGGGCCAGAAGTTCTACGGATTTTGGCCGAACCTTTATTCGAGGTCCTGAAGGCCGCAGGGAAGAGGGGAGAATTATCTCCAGAGACCTGCCCTTGGAGACCAGCTCAAGGCCCAGTTCTTCCCTAAGAAGTTTTTTAAAGGGGATCAACTCCTGGTTTTCCAGGGTCCAGAGGGCCAAGCTCATCAGGGAACGATAGCCACAGGGATCAAGGTTAGGGTCTGAAAAGGCCCAGCGTACCCGGGGCTCAAGAAGTGGTTGGGCCCAGTTCTGAGGATCAGGAGGGGTAACCTCCTGGCGATAACAAAGGACCATACTGTTTTGGGCAAAAATATAGGCCTCTTCGGAAAAATGGGGAAAGAGAAATTGGGGAATCAAGCGATAGTCGGCACTGATGACGATATCGGCCTTTTTACCAAGATCAGTGATCTTCCTTATGGCCAAGAGTGAGCCGCTGGCCTCGCGGCGGACGTCTATGTCAGGATAGCGCTCCTCAAAGGCCTTTTCTATGGCGGCCAAAGGAGAGCTTAGACTTCCGGCATGAAAGATGATAACCAGCTTTCGGGCCTCCGCTAGGCCAGGGAACATCAGAAGGCAGACAAAGAGAGCAAGGACCTTCTTCATCGCCGGCTCCTAAAGTAGATCTAAGGATTTTCAAAAAAACAGAGCTATTATTACCGGCAAAGGCGGTGGTGTCTATAAGAGGACTTAGACCTTACCCTTGAGTCCGAAACGGAGGGCTTCTATCTTGACTTTTAAATAGAGGATGAGAGCTACCATGACCAAAAAGATAGCTCCTGCAAAGTAAAGGGTAGCCAGGGGCTTCTGCCAAGAGAAGAGATGTTCCATAAAGATGACGGCTAACATCAACGTGACCACGCTGGAGAGATTATGTTTTAGGTCTTCGAGATTTTTGACCTTAAGCCAGTTTGGAAGCCAAGGTATTTCCTTAAAGAAAAGTTCATGAAGGGAACAGGCTACCAGGAAAAGAAGAACTGCCAAGAGATAGCCATCAACAATGGCTACCATGTTGACCAAAACATGGGCGAAATTGGCCCGCGTGGCCTCATAGGCCATATGAATTATGTCGTAGGTGGCCTTTAAGCTTACCCAGCAGGTAGTAGCTATGGAGGCTAGGGCCAGAAGAATAACTGCCAATTTAATGAATAAAAAACTGAGCCTTAAGACAAAGATCAAGGAGGGAACTCCTTCATTTATGTTATAAAATTCGGGAGACCGACCCCTGGGGTCGGTCTCCCTATATGAGGATCCTAGCCTACCTTAATTTCAATCTTGCGGGGTTTTTCAGCCTCAACCTTAGGCAGAAATAGACGCAAGACCCCACCAGACATAGTCGCCTGAATCTTGTCCTGATCCACCTCTGGCCCTAGGGTAAAGGCTCGATAGTACTCCTTGCCGACAAACTCGGCGTAGAGGGGACTCACCTCTTCACCGGCAATCTGGGAGATCTCCCCCCGAATATGGAGGACGTTTTTGTCTATCTTGAGCTCCAGGCCATCTTTGGAGACCCCTGGCATGTCCGCCAAAAGGACAATGCCTTCCTCATCCTCATAGATATCTACTGATGGTACCATGGGCCGGATTCGTCTGCTGGCCTCAGCCGGAGAGGCCTCTGAACGAGTGGCCACTTCTTTGGTCTCAGCCATATTGCATCCCTCCTTAAGCAAAGATGGTGATTTTTATTTGATCTCTACTGGAATCTGCCGCGGTTTGACTTCTTCTTTTTTTCCCACAGTAATGATGATAATCCCGTCGCTATATCGGGCCTCTACCTTGTTGGGATCAATGGATTCCGGAAGAGAGATAATCCTCTGGAAACGGCCAGAGAAACGCTCTCGTCGATAAAAACGCTCTGGTTTGACTTCACGGACCTTAAGCCCCTCGCTGGCATCCCGCTCTCCGGATATGGAGAGGAGATTGCCCTCAATGGTAAGTTCTACCTTGTTGGGATCAACCCCAGGAGCAAAGACATAGACCTTGACCTCATCGGTCGTCTCCCCCACGTTGATTGCTGGAAATGTTCCTCGTACTACCCCCCTGATGGGAGAAATAGCCCGCGTGAGATCAAAGAGTCTGTCCAGCTCCTCTTGAAGACGGTCAAATTCACGAAAAGGGTCGAATACATCTGACCAGAAGCTAGAAAGCATAATATCACTCTCCTTTCTTTTGATTTTGCCCAATTTCTCCTTTTATTTTGCGTTTAAAAGATAAGCACCTCTTTTTTTGAGGCAAGACCTAAACAGCCATTATCTCCTCCCAACGGGTGACTAGGTGTTTGAGAAGATCTAGCCCCTCAAGGAGAAGGACGCCTGGTTCTAAAATGTCATAGCCAGAGACATAGCGGCAGAGCCGGGCGGTCTCCAGGGCCTCAGAGAAGGCCTCCGGCCCAAGGCCAGAGAGTTGAAGGGCTTCTTGGATCTTATCCTCGTGGATCTTGATCTTTCGGCCGCCAGGCCGAGAGCGGCCAACGGCCCTCAAGGCCAAAAGAAGCCGCCAGATGTGAGGAGTAAGGGGAAAGACCACCCCATCGGGTACGCCGGCCAGCCCCTGTTTAACTTTCTCCCCGGCAGGAGATAAGGTATAGAGAAGCCCCGGCCAGACGTCGACTAGTCCCGAGGCAATGAGTCTTCGCAGGGCCCTTGCGGTCTCTTCGGTTGAATCGATCCCTGTGGCCAGAAGTTCCTCTTGGGAGAATCCTCGCCATAGTGGGAGTTTCCTCAAGGTTTTTAGCTCCTCGGCGGTTATCACCGGAAGTCTTTCTATTCGAGAGGCTACCTCTGCCAGACACTGCCCCCTTTTGCTAGGGTATCCCTGTCCTAGGCTTCGGTGAGACTCAGCCAATCTAATCCAGGCTTCATCTGGAGAGAGATTTTCCATGCGGGTGGTTGTCAGGGCCATGACCTCTCTGGCGTCCACTGGAGCCTGTCGGAGATCACCTTCATTAAGCAGTCGAGCCCCCAGATTAGTAGGCCTCAATCTGCCACTCGGGCTCCTTTTAAGGAGGGCAAAGCCTTCCAGGCGATATAGGGCTTGGCGGATCCGGACTTCGTCCCTTAGGCCGGCGTTCTCTAAACGTTCTTTAAGGCTTTCAGGGCTAAAACCTTCTGTTTTGTGGCCGGAGAGGCTTTCAAGGACGGTCAGGTCAATGGGATCAAGGTCAAGGGCAGGATTGACTGTAATGGGTTCGAAGAAGAGCTGGGCGGCATTGAGGAGATGCTTGCCGGGATAGGTCAGTCCGCCGGTCTCATCAACTGCCCCCAAGGCCTTTAATGTCTCAGTGGCTCGATCCTCCAGAAGATCCTGGAGGAGCTTTTGATCTATGGTTATCTCCGGAACTAATCCGGCCCTAAGAGCGGCCCGGATCTGGTTGCCAACGCCGGTAAGACTATAGTAGACCCCCTCGGGGATGGAGAAAACCATTAGCCTTTGGGCCTCCAGCTCCAGGAGGTGTTCATCCGGGATATCTACCAGCAACGATTTCCGACCCGGCCCTGGAGGCATCTTTTTGAGGCTTTGGGCCAGGGAGGGGGTGATGGCTAGGGATACGACAGCACTCCGATAGGCCTCAAGGATGCTCAGGGCCAGGGGCTGAAGACGGCCCTCTCTGGCCAACCCTCGTTCCTCTAAAGCTTGATTGATGGAAGCCGAGAAGTCAGTACGCCCCTGGGCCCTATTGGCCACTTCCAACATGCTGATGATCCTGGAGCTCAAAAGACGATATTCTTCGTCACGGCCATCAAGCTCAAGGAAACCTCTTCTTTCAAGCTGCTCAAAGGTCTCCAGGATAAGCTGGCCGGATCTGGTAAGTCCAAAATCTTCTCCATCCCTGAAGACCAGCCCGCTCAGACAGAGATGGATTAGCCGTTGATGATCTGTTTGATCAAGGCCGGCTATTTTTTGCCCTCGAATCCTATTTTCTAAGCGCCTTAGAGTACGCAGGTGTCCTATGGTTAAAATCATCGTCTTTTCCTCCTGAAGAATTTTCCTGGGGAAGCTGTTTGGTAGGACCTTCCGGCCCAAACGGTAATCACCCTTTGGGTAAGATCAAGGCTGAAGGTCAAAAGCAAAAAGGGGTAAGGTTTCTCAAACCTTACCCCTTTTGGGGAGCTAATCTTAAATGAGGATTAATCTTGTCTTTTTCCGGAGATGAAGTCTTCTACCATCTGGCAGGCCAGATCGTCAGAGAACTGCTTGGGCGGATGCTTCATAAAATAGGCCGAAGGGGAATAAAGTATTCCTCCTTTGCCTCGGTCGAGGGCCAGCTTGCAACAGCGGATGGCATCGATGGCTACTCCTGCAGAGTTAGGGGAGTCTTCCACTACAAGGCGAAGCTCGAGTTCCATAGGGACATCACCAAAGAGGCGTCCTTCGATTCGAATGAAGGCGATTTTGCGGTCTTTGAGCCAGGGTACATAATCGCTTGGCCCAATGTGAATATCTTCGGATGGGAGGGGATGCGAGAGGATGGCCTGGACAGCCTCGGTCTTGGAATGCTTTTTGGAGGCCAAGCGGCTTCGTTTGAGCATGTTCATGAAATCGGTATTGCCTCCAACATTGAGCTGGTAGGTATGGTCAATCTTGACTCCTCTTTTGGCAAAAAGGGCAGCTAGAGTTCGGTGGGTAATGGTGGCCCCAAGCTGGCTCTTGATGTCGTCTCCCACGATAGGAAGGCCCTTTTCCTCAAAACGCTTGGCCCATTCAGGATCACTGGCGATAAAGACCGGCATGCAGTTGATGAAGGCACAACCAGCCTCCAGGGCGCATTCGGCATAAAAACGGGAACCTTCTTCAGAGCCCACAGGAAGATAGTTGATCAGGATCTCGGCTCCACTTTCTTTGAGGATGGCCACAATGTCCTCTTTGGTGGCCTCCCGGTCTTCGGCCAAAACAAAGGAACGCTCCTGGGCAAAATCCTTCATGTGGTCTGAGAGGCCGTCCAAGATGCGTCCCATAGAGACCTTGACTCCAGAGGGTGGAAGGTCCCGATAGAATACCGTTGTGCAGTTGGGAGGAGCAAAGATGGCTTCAGAGAGATCTCGACCGACCTTCCGGGCGTCAATGTCGAAGGCAGCGACAACTTCGATATCATAAGGCTTATACCCCCCAAGATCCCAGTGCATCAGGCCAATGGCCTCTTCTGGAGACTTGTGGCGGTAATAATGAATGCCCTGGTAGAGGGCTGAAAAGCAGTTACCAACACCAGCTACCGCCAGCTTTATCTTGGACATAGCCTCCTCCTTGAAGGAAGTTCAAAGTAAATATCAAGTCAATGTAAATAAGATCATTATATGGTTCTAAGCTAACTTAGATGAGGGTTTAAAAAGGGAAAAACCCAGAAAGGCAAAACTATAAGAAAAAGAAAGTTAATTAACATCAACCTTGACTCTCTTCTTCAGCCTCAAGGGCAACCTCAAAAAAACTCTCACCGCAGTCATAACACTTAACATCCAAAATGTTATCCGTCATGGATACATATATTTCGTCGCAACCACACTTACAAGACGATGTAATTTGCTCTTTAATAAGAGCAGCTATTTCATCACGTATACTCTCTGGTATATCGGGATCAAAAAATATTTTCACGTTTTCCTCCTACATACTGCCTGTGGGAAATCTGGCCGGCATCATACCAATGGGGTGTGGGGTTGTAAAGATTTTTAGGGGGATTTGGAGCGGTTTTTTGGCCGATTTTTAAGGAAAAATCGAACTATTTTGGCAATCTATTCTGACGCCATAGCTTGAGGACCCTCTGGACGTAAAGACGGGTCTCGGGGATTGGGGGGATCCCCCGTTGGCGTCTTATTCTTCCCGGCCCGGCATTATAGGCGGCCAAGGCCAGATCCCAGCGGCCAAATTCATCATAGAGGTTTTTGAGATATCTGACCCCGGCCTCAATATTTCGGTAGGGATC
Source organism: Thermosulfuriphilus sp. (assembly GCF_054026695.1). Classification (NCBI taxonomy): domain Bacteria; kingdom Pseudomonadati; phylum Thermodesulfobacteriota; class Thermodesulfobacteria; order Thermodesulfobacteriales; family Thermodesulfobacteriaceae; genus Thermosulfuriphilus; species Thermosulfuriphilus sp. The sequence goes on along the minus strand of NZ_JBPMLP010000048.1, from coordinate 38,887 downwards.
AAAGGGATCAGAAAGTTTGAGGATGTTAGCGGTTGAGGGCATGATCTGCATAAGCCCCATAGCCCCTTTAGGAGAAATAGCCCACTTAGACCAGTTGCTCTCTACCTCTATTACTGCTTTAACCAGTTCGGGATCAAGACCGTAACGATGGGAGACCTCAACGATATGTCTCTCTAGGCTGAGGTCGGCCTCAAGGGGTCGGTAGGGGCGAAAACGAGGATCCGTTGGAGCATTGCTGAAGTGGATTCGGCCAGAGTCATCTATAAAATAATAAATCTGTCCACCAATGACTGGGGGGCCTTTAAGGCTGAAGATGAAAACAAATAAAGACAAGAGCGCTTTCCGGAGCATCTCTTTCCTCCGGATAAGAAGGGCCTTTAGTTTGGAGATTCGACCGCTGAGGTTTTGGGCTTTAGGCCTCCTGTCCAGGCTTGCCTTTGCCTTCAAGGAATAGTTCTCGACATCTATGGCTACAGAAATGATAGGTTTCCCCCTGGATTATGCACTTTATGGCCTCCTTTTCCGGGATATAGACTCCACAGACTGGATCCTGGACCAGCCTTTGAGAGAGATCATCCGGCCTTTTAGGAGATTGGTCTCTCCCCTGGGGGCGCCAGAAGAGATAGTAAAGGATAACGACGGCTGCCAGGAGGAGAAAGATCTTCATTCTTTTTCCTCTGGATCCCAAAAGCTTACGATTTCTGGATCTTTAAGTTCGGAGAGGAGTTGGGAGACCGTCTTTTTAAAGACCGGATGCCAGAGATTCGGGGCGATTTCTACCAGGGGTTTGAGGACGAAGTGGCGTTGGTGGGCCCGAGGATGGGGAATGGTCAGGAACGAGGATCTGAGGACAAGTTCATCATAAAAAAGAAGGTCAAGGTCGATGATCCTGTCGGATATCCCTTGGCGAGGGCGAACTCTTCCCAAAGACCTCTCTATCTTAAAAAGGACGGTCGCCAGCTCTTCGGGGGCAAGGTCGGTCTCAGCCTCAATTGCCAGGTTGATAAACCAATTTGGGGACTTAAATCCTACTGGTTCAGTAAGGTAAAAAGACGAAGTCTTAAGGATGAAGATTCCAGCCTCCTCCAAGAGACAGAGGGCCCGGAGGCAGTTCTTTCTTTTGTCTCCTAGATTAGAGCCTATTCCGACATAGATCCGGGCCAAGGCTAGAAATTGATCCTCCTTATCCGCTCAATGGCCTCTGAGAGCCGTTCCTGACCTACGGTGAGGGCAATCCGGAAATAGCCTTCTCCGGGTTCACCGAATCCGGCCCCTGGGGTAACCACAATTCCAGCCTCTTCGAGAACACGGGTGGCGAATTCTCCAGAGGTATATCCCTCTGGGACAGAAGCCCAGACATAGAAAGTTGCTCTAGGAGCCTTTACCGAGAAACCCAGATCCCGTAGACCATTGACGACTACGTCTCGGCGCTGGCGGTATATATCCCGAGCCCGGGCCACACAGGACTGGTCACTGCTTAAGGCTTCGATGGCCGCCTCCTGGATGGCCTGAAAGGCCCCGGAATCTACATTGGATTTGACCCTGGTCAAGGCTCCGATCAGTTCGGGATTACCAATGGCAAAACCTATACGCCAGCCGGTCATGTTATAGGTCTTGGAGAGAGAATGAAATTCAATGCCCACCTCTTTGGCCCCAGGAGCCTCTAGAAAGCTTGGAGGGATGAAGTCATCGTAGTAGATCTCAGTATAGGCGGCGTCGTGGCAGACGATAAGGTCGTGTTCCTTGGCAAAATCGACCACCTTGGCAAAAAACTCTTTGGTGGCTACAGCAGAGGTGGGATTGTTGGGATAGTTGAGCCAGATCATTCTGGCCTTGGCAAGGACCTCAGAGGGGATGGCTTCAAGATCCGGCAAAAAGCTATTTTCTTCCCTCAGGGGGAGATAATAAGTCTGACCACCGGCAAAAAGGGTCCCGATATGATAGACAGGATAGGCCGGAGTAGGGACGAGGACTATGTCTCCTGGATTGACAAAGGCCAGAGGCATATGGGCAATACCTTCTTTTGAGCCAATCAGGGAGACGACCTCCCGGTTAGGGTCAAGATCCAGGCCAAAGCGTCTCTGACACCACCGGGCAGCGGCCTTTCTGAAAGAGGCCATCCCCTGGGTTGAAGGATAGTGATGGTTGGCTGGATCCTTTGCGGCCCTTACCAAACGCTCGACAATGTGTTCTGGAGTGGGAAGGTCCGGATCACCAACACCCAGATCAATGACGTCTACCCCAGCAGCGATGGCCCGGGCCTTGGCTTCATCTATGGCTACAAAGAGATAGGGTGGGAGCTTCTTGAGTCGCTCTGAGAGTTCAAAGGCCATGCTATCCTCCTTCTTTGACGTAATTTCTGAGAGAACCAATCCCCTCGATCCGAATTTCTATTTCATCTCCTGGCTGCATAGGACCTATTCCCGGCGGGGTCCCGGTGGCGATGACATCTCCGGGCAGAAGGGTCATGATTTGGGAGACAAAGCTGACGATTTCAGGGATGGGGAAGACCAGCTGACTTGTCCGAGAAGACTGCCGCCGCCTACCGTTGAGATAGGCCTCAATCAGAACGTCATTGGGATCAAGTTCGGTCTCGATCCAGGGGCCCATAGGGGCAAAGGTATCAAAGGACTTGGCTCTGGTCCATTGTCCGTCTTTTTTCTGGAGATCGCGGGCCGTGACGTCGTTGAAGCAGGTGTAGCCGAAGATGGACTCCCGGGCCTCTTCAGGGGAGGCGCCTTTAAGCCTTCGGCCGATAACAATGGCTAGTTCGGCTTCATAGTCTACCCTCTGGCTCATCTGGGGATAGATTATGGCCTCTTCCGGGCCAATAATGGCCGTGGGAGGTTTAAGGAAGATTAGCGGCTCCTGAGGCAGGGGCATATTTAGCTCAGCGGCGTGGTCTCGGTAATTGAGACCAAGGGCGATAATCTTGCTCGGGGCCACTGGCGCCAGGAGTCTTACCTCTTTAAGAGGAAGGGACTCACCTAATGGGTGCCCTCCATCAAAGGGGGCTGCAGAGAGTGGCTGAATTTCTTGACCTTCGAGGATTCCATAACGTGGTCTTTGTTTATCTTGAAAGCGGACAATTCTCATTCTAATACCTCTTTAATGTTTCATGTCCACATCGAGATAGTCCAATTCGTATTCTTCAAGGTGAAGATCTGGAGAAGAGGTAATAATAATAGTCTTCCCCAAGCCCTTCTCTAGGGCCTCAAGGTGGATGGCCTCTTCGTTTAGGAGGAGTTCAGCCACCTGGGGGTGAACCTTAAGATGGATGCTTTTGGCAATCCGTCTTCGGGCCTCCCGTTCTAGTCGCCGGAAGATCTCGTAGCAGACGGTCCGGCGGCTTTTAAGGCGTCCGGAGCCTTCACAATAGAAACAAGGCTCACATAGAAGGTCATAGAGGCTTTCTCGGAGACGCTGGCGGGTCATCTGGATGAGACCAAGTTCTGACATCCTGAGAATATTGGTCCGGGAACGGTCCCTCTTAAGAGCTTCCTTCAGGGCCGTAAAAACCTTCTCTCGGCTTTCTTCCTTTTCCATGTCGATAAAGTCGATGATGATCAGCCCTCCAATGTTTCGGAGCCGAAGCTGATAAGCAATCTCCTTTACAGCCTCCAGGTTGGTCTTGAGGACGGTTTCCTCAAGATCTCTTTTGCCAACATAACGTCCGGTGTTGACATCAATAGCGGTAAGAGCCTCTGTGGTCTCGATAATGATATAGCCGCCGCTTTTAAGCCAGATCTTCTTGGACAGGGCCCGAGAGACCTCCATTTCTATGCCAAAGGCCTCAAAGATGGGAACCTCTCCCTGATAAAGATCTACATGGGCCCGAAGATGGGGAGCGAAGATATCCATGAAATTGAGGATCTTGAGATAGACCTCTTCATTGTCCACCACCAAGCGCTGGACCTCGCGGGCGAAGAGATCGCGAACAGCCCGAAGACTGATGTCGAGATCCTCATAAATAAGGCCGGGGCAGGAGTGGGTTTCGGAGCGGCGTTTTATCTCCTGCCAGAGCTTGACGAGGAAGTCGATCTCGTTGGCCAACTTGGCCTCTTCCACCCCTTCGGCCGCTGTGCGCACTATCCAACCGGTGCCGAGAGGCCGCAGGCGTTCGATGATCTCTCGGAGGCGTTTCCTTTCGGCTTCGTCTTCAATGCGTCGGGAGATGCCGATATGGCCCATTGTGGGCATCAGGACTAAGTGGCGTCCTGGAAGGGTGATGTGAGTGGTTACCCGGGCCCCTTTGTTACCTAAAGGATCCTTGGCCACCTGAACCAAGACTTCCTGGCCTGGCCGAAGTAGGTCTTCTATGGAATGAGTGCTTACCGAAGATGGGCTCAGGTCTTCTTCGGAGTCGTCTTCACCCATGAGACGTTCGAACTCTTTGGTCTGATCGCAGATATCACTTACATATAAAAAGGCCGTTCTGGAGAGCCCGATCTCCACAAAGGCAGCTTGCATCCCCGGTAGTACCCGGACCACCCGCCCTTTATAAATGTTGCCCACACAACCTTTTTCAGCAGGCCGCTCGATATAGAGCTCAACGATGTTGCTGTTTTCCACCAAGGCCACCCGGGTCTCATAGGGGGCAGCGTTGATGATTAACTCGGCCATTAATCTCCCTCCTGGCCGACAAGTCCCAGAAAGTCGTCGTCCCGGCGGAAGACTGTGCCGGTAAAAAGGCCTACTAGAGTCCCATCTTTGCGCCTGACCTCTACCCTGTATAGACCCGTTCGTCGGGTGAGGGCCTCCTCGAAGGCTTGGGCCAGGAGCGTGTCTCCGGCCCGGCTGGAAGCCGGATAAGACATAGAGGTAGAGATGGCCAAGGCAATCCGGCCGTGGCTGTTAGCCGCTAGAGCAAAAGCAAAATCGGCTAAGGCATAGGTTACTGCTCCATGGGTAACACCGGCAGCATTGAGCATGTCTTCCCGGACAACCATGCTTACAGTGGCCCTTCCAGGAGAGACCTCTTTGATCTCCATCTCATAGCTTACAGCGACCTTATCATGCTCTCTCATGTATCTGGCCACTTTCCAAGCCAGCTCATCTTTGGTCATTGTCGTCTCCTTAATTAAAATCTCCGACCCTCAGAGGATATAGCCCAAAGAGTCCTTATTATAAAGGGCCCGGGGTGTTTTTTCGCCGCAGGCTTGGTTGACAATAAAGGTTTGCAGTTGGTAAGGTGGCAGGCTGAGTGAAAACTTATTCACTCAAACATGCTTTAAATCAAGCCTTTTTAGGCCCAACAGAAAAATTTTATTAAGTCTCTTGAGAAGGGAGGATGATTCGCATGGCTGGTGTAGGTCCTTTAATCCTTTGGTTCGAAGAGATCTCTATTAAAGATGTTCCCTTGGTCGGGGGCAAGAATGCTTCCTTGGGGGAGATGTATCGCAATCTTACCCCCAAAGGAGTCAAAATTCCTGATGGTTTTGCAATCACGGCCGAGGCCTACAAATATTTTATTCGGGAAGCTGGCATTGAAGACCGGATCAAAGAGATTCTCAAAGGGCTTGATACCCACAATATCCGCGATCTGATGCGTCGGGGGGAGGCCTGCCGCCGGACCATCCTGGAGGCCGAATTTCCCAAAAAGCTCAAAGACGCTATCGTTAAGGCCTATAAACAGCTAGAGAAAAAGTACGGGAAAGACGTCGACGTTGCCGTTCGTTCTTCGGCCACTGCTGAAGACCTTCCCGATGCCTCCTTTGCCGGCCAGCAGGAAACCTATCTGAATATCCGGGGTGCGGAGAGGGTCCTTGAGGCTGCCAAGAAATGCTTTGCCTCCCTTTTCACCAACCGGGCCATTTCCTACCGAGAAGACAAGGGCTTTAGCCATTTTGATGTCTATCTTTCTATTGCTGTCCAGAAAATGGTTCGTAGTGATGCTGCCTGTTCAGGGGTTATGTTTACCCTGGATACCGAAAGCGGCTTTCGCGATGTTGTCTATATAACCGGTTCTTGGGGGCTAGGGGAAAATGTGGTTCAGGGGGCCGTAAACCCCGATGAATTTTACGTCTTCAAGCCCACCCTCAAAATGGGTAAACGTCCTATCCTTTCTAAGAAGCTAGGGCTCAAACAAAAGAAAATGATCTATACTGATAATCCGGACAAACCCACCAAAAACGTCCGGACTACTAAAAAGGAGAGGCAAAGCTTTGTCCTTTCCGATGATGAGCTCCTTAAGCTTGCTGAGTGGGCGATCATTATCGAGGAACACTACCAAAAGCCCATGGACATCGAGTGGGCCAAGGATGGAGATGGAGCCAACGTGGGCACTGGGGAACTCTTTATAGTCCAGGCCCGACCGGAGACTGTTCATGCCCAGAAAGATCAAAAGTTTTTTGAGACCTATCGTCTCAAGGAGACGGGCGAAGTTCTTTGTAGCGGTAAGGCTGTAGGAAGCAAGATTGGTCAAGGTAAAGCCCGAGTGATTGAAAGTGTAGCCAATATCCATGATTTCCAGAAGGGTGAGGTCCTGATTACCGACATGACCGATCCCGACTGGGAGCCTATTATGAAGATTGCCGCAGCCATTGTCACCAATCGCGGCGGCCGGACCTGTCACGCAGCTATTGTCTCCCGAGAGCTGGGAATTCCTTGTATCGTGGGCACAGACAACGCTACTAAGGTCATCAAGTCCGGGGAGGATGTCACCGTTGATTGCTCTCAGGGTGAGGAAGGCTACGTTTATAAAGGGCTCCTTGATTACGAAGTGGAGCGAATTGACCTTGAGAAACTTCCCCGTCCTAAGACCAAGATAATGATGAACGTGGGCATCCCTGAGCAGGCCTTCACCCAGGCTCAGATCCCCAACGATGGTGTGGGATTGGCCCGACTGGAGTTCATCATCAACTCCCATATTGGCATTCACCCCCTGGCCCTTATCAACTATGATGAGCTCAAACGTAAGGCCCGGCGGGATGCCAAAATTAAAGAGGTGGTCAAGTATATCAACGAACACACCTCAGCCTATGAGAATAAGGCCGATTTCTTTGTGGATAAACTGGCTCAGGGTGTGGGAACCATAGCGGCGGCTTTCTGGCCCAACGACGTCATCGTCCGCCTTTCTGATTTTAAAAGCAACGAGTATGCTAACCTCGTTGGAGGCTATCTCTATGAGCCAGAAGAACACAATCCGATGATAGGTTGGCGTGGGGCCTCCCGTTATTATGATCCTCATTTTGAGCCAGCCTTTGCCTTGGAATGTAAAGCCCTGAAGAAGGTTCGAGACGAGATGGGCCTGACCAACGTTAAGGTAATGATTCCCTTCTGCCGGACGGTAGAAGAGGGGGGCAAGGTCATCAAGGTGATGGATAAATACGGCCTCAAACAGGGAGAAAATGGCCTGGAGATCTACGTTATGTGTGAGATCCCCAGCAATGTCATCTTGGCCGAGGAGTTTGCCAAGGTCTTTGATGGCTTCTCTATCGGCTCCAACGACCTGACCCAGCTGGCCTTAGGGCTTGACAGAGATTCCGAGCTTGTGGCTCACCTCTATGACGAGCGTAATCCGGCCGTCAAGAAGCTTATACGTGAGGTCATTCAGGTAGCCAAGAAGGTGGGCCGTAAGATTGGTATCTGCGGTCAGGCTCCCAGTGATTTTCCGGATTTTGCCGCCTTTCTGGTGGAGTGTGGTATTGACTCCATGAGTCTTACCCCAGATACGGCCGTAAAGACCAGGTTGATCGTGGCCGAGAAGGAAAAAGAGCTGGGAATAAAGTAAGTTTTTAAACCCTATCAATTGGGCTAGGAAGGGGCGCTTGGCGCCCCTTCCTTTTAGAGATATTCTTTAAAATTTGACAATTTAGCGAAAAAATTTCATCATAACCACGTTTTCTAGGCTTTTTCCTTTACCTTAAGGTGGGGTACAAGAGGTTAATTCTTAATTTAAATTTATAAGGTTCTGGTCGGTGGTTTTCTCCGGGGATAAAAGGCGCCTTGAGAGGCGAGATATCTGGGGGCAGGTCTTTCGCTCCTATCCCCTGGTAGTTCCCAAGCCGGGTCGGGAGCGTCTGGAATATTATCTGGCCTTGGTTGGGGTTGATCTTTTGGCCCTGGGGCTGGCTGCCCTTTTGGCCTCTTTAGGAAGATTTTATTTAGGGAACTTAGAGGCCTTTTCTTTCCTTTCTTTAGACTCTGCCCTTAATAACCTCAAACTTTATTGGTGGACCTTTATCCCCATTCCCTTGGCCCTTGCCTATCGTCGGACCTATGATCGACGCCTTCCTTTCTGGGAGGAGACCAAAGAGATCATGGCGGCCCTTTTTTTGGGCTTTATCTTTGTCTTCGCCCTGATTTCTATGGGAAAGGTTTTTCAGATTTCGCGGATCCAGATCGGGCTCTTTTTTGTCTTCAGTATGGTGGCCGTGCCTTTGGGACGCTACCTTATTAAAAGATGCCTTTTCTGCTTTGCTCTTTTTCGACGCAAGGTCCTTATCCTCGGAGCGGGGCATCTGGGAGCTACCCTGGCCCAAGGACTAGACCGGGAGAGGTATCTTGGCTACGAGGTGGTGGGCTTCCTGGATGATGATTCCCGGAAGTGGGGTCGAAAGATAGCCAGCAAAAAGGTCTACGGTCCTATTGAACGGGCAGGAAGATTCGTTCGCTTCCTGGGGGTTGATAGTGTCTTTATCGCCATGCCCTCGTTTTCCCCGCACCGGATTTCAGAAATTTTTGCCTATCTTCAAAGCCTGGTCAAAGAGGTCTCTGTTGTCCCGGAGTTGCGCGACATTGGCATGTTGAACGCCGAGCTTTCCTGCCTCTTTAATCAAAAACTTCTGCTTATCAAGATCCAGAATAACCTCAAGTCCCCCGTAAATCAGATTCTAAAACGGTGTTTTGATCTCCTCTTGGCCTTTTGTCTCCTCCCTGCTTTCCTGCCGATCATGGCCCTGATCTCCTTTTTGATAGTCCTTGATTCTAGAGGAGGACCACTTTTTTCTCAGGAACGTTTAGGCCACAACGGTAGGCGTTTTCGAATCTATAAGTTTCGAACCATGTATAAAAACGCTGACGCCCTCCTAGAAGATTATCTGAAGGAAAACCCCGAGGCCCGGAGAGAGTGGATTCAATACCGAAAGCTCCGCCATGGCGACCCCCGGGTGACCAGGGTCGGAAGGTTTTTAAGGAAGACCTCTCTTGATGAACTGCCTCAGATTATAAATGTCTTAAAGGGGCAGATGTCCCTGGTCGGTCCAAGGCCCTATCTCCCTGAAGAACAAGAGGATATGAACGGCTTTGAAAATATTATTCTTCTGACCAGACCAGGCATAACCGGCCTTTGGCAGGTCTCGGGTCGTAACAATCTCACCTTTCAGGATCGTCTCAAAATGGATGTCTGGTATGTACTGAACTGGTCTCTATGGCTTGACCTCACCATCCTCATCCGTACCATCCGGGCGGTCTTAAAACGAGAAGGAAGCTGCTAGGGCTTCGGTGTTACCTTAAAGGGTTTTTTAGGTTAAAATTCTTCCCTTCAGATCCGCAAACCCTGAGAACCCTATTAAGGAGGTCAGATGTTTGAAGATCATCGCCCCTGGGGTTATTTCAAGGTTCTTTCAGACGAGCCGGACCATAAGGTCAAAAGGATCGTTGTCTATCCTGGTAAAAGGCTTTCTTTGCAATATCATCACCACCGTCACGAACACTGGTTTGTGGTTCGGGGGAAGGCCCGAGTGACCTTGGGTGAGGAGGAGATCTTCCTACTTCCTGGTCAAGCAGTGGACATTCCGGTGGGCACACCTCATCGGGTAGCCAATTCTGGCCAGGAGGAGCTGGTTTTTATTGAGATTCAGACCGGAGATTATTTTGGAGAAGATGATATCGTTCGTCTGGAGGATGATTTTGGTCGTCTGAAGTAAGTTTTTCGGAGGAATGCCTTGCTAGGGAGTATTTTTTACGAATTCTGGGAGCTTACTTTGGAGATGGCCCCCTATCTTCTTTTTGGGCTTCTAGTGGCCGGCCTTCTGAGGGTCTTTGTCCCGGCGGAACAGGTTGGCAGACACCTTGGTGGTCAGGGCTGGCTGGGGATCTTTAAAGCTTCCTTCTTCGGTATCCCTCTTCCTCTCTGTTCTTGTGGGGTTCTCCCCACGGGGATTGCCCTTCATCGCCAGGGGGCTACCAAAGGGGCGACGGTGGCCTTTCTCATAAGCACTCCTCAGACCGGCATTGACTCCATTATGGTAACTTATGCCATGTTAGGACCGGTAATTACCGTGGCCAGACCCTTGGCCGCCTTGGTCTCTGGAGTTCTAGGAGGTCTTCTCACAGAGGCCTTGGTCAAGGAGGCTCCGGAGGAGAAGGCCGACATTCGGGGGCTTTGTGGGGTCTGTGGTCAGGAGCCTTGTCAGGGCGGGCATTCGTTTTTTCAGAGAATTCGGGCGGCCTTTTCTTATGGTTTTGGAGAACTGCTGGCTGAGATTGCCCTCCCTCTTTTGGGGGGTCTGATCATCGCTACTCTGGTGGCTGTTATTCTCCCCCCCGGCCTTCTTGGCCGCTTGGTTTCACCGGGGCTAGGTCAGCTTTTTCTCATGGTTCTAGCCGGTCTGCCCCTTTATATGTGTTCTACGGCCTCCGTCCCCCTGGCCTATGCTCTCCTGCTTCAAGGTCTTTCTCCGGGGGCGGCCCTGGTCTTTCTCATGTGTGGTCCAGCCACCAACACTACAGCCCTTTCAGTGATCGGAGCTAGCCTTGGTCTGAGGGCCTTGGGGATCTTTTTGGCCAGTATAGTGGGGGTGGCTTTGGCTTCAGGCTATCTCCTGGATCGGCTTTTCCCTACCGGGGCCTTTTTAAGGGCCTCCTCGTCGCAGGGGCTGGAGGAAGCCTCTTGGGGAGCTGTTTTTTCGGCCTTTTTGCTCCTCGGGCTCCTGTCCTGGCACTTGGCCCTGAAGATACGGCTCCATCTGCTCCAGCGTCCATCGACGGCCTCTTGCTCCTGTAGTTCCTCTTGTTGTTCGTCTGGGGGCCATTCACTGAAATGAGGTTTTTTTTACTGCTATTAGCCCTAAAATTTATCTGGCCTCTGGTCCCGTTAGAAGCCTTTCAGGTTACCTTCTTCGATCTTCCTGAAGGAGAGGCCATTCTGATCAAGACTCAAGGGAAAAATATTCTCATCGATTCCGGACCGGTAATCTCCTGTTCAAACCTAAAGGCAAGCCTTAGACGAGAAAATGTCTCCAGGCTTGATCTCCTGATCGTCACCCATCCTCACCCTGATCATTACTCCGGTGTCTTTTGCCTTTACGGTGACCTTTATCCGGCCTCTTTTAGCGACAATGGACAGCCTCTGCCATCTTTCCCTAGGGATGATTTTCTTCGCTGGTATGGCCTCTGGCGGAAAGAACATCCCCACTATCGTCCTCTTCGGGCAGAAGAGGTGCTCTTTATAGGTGATCTTTCCATCAAGGTTTTGTGGCCCCGGGAGTATTCCGGAAACTTCAATACCGACAGCCTTGTCCTCCTGATTGAAGAGGGTCAAGGCCGCCTTCTCTTAACCGGAGATATTCCCGCCTCAACAGAGAAGCGCTTGGTCAAGATCTATGGTGATAGGCTTTGGGCTCAGGTCCTAAAGGTCTCTCATCATGGAGCTGCTGATGCCAGCAGTGAGTCTTTTTTGAAAGCGGTATCCCCAAAGGTGGCCGTGGTTTGTGCTGCTAGGGATCACCCTCGGGGCTATCCGGCAAAAGAGGTCCTGGACAGGCTTGAGGCGCTGGTCGGGAAGGTTTGGGTTACCGGCCAGAAGGGAACCTTTAGCCTAATGATCCTTCCCAACGGAAAGATAGAGGTACTTGAGTGAGGGAGCGTGGTTCTTGGGCACTTTTTTTCCTGGTTCTGGGTCTTATTTATTTGAGTATCCCCTTGGGGCCCAAGGTTCTCCGTCTGACCAAATCAGGCCTTGGAGAGGCCTTTGGACTCTGGCTCTCCCTGGGGCTACTTATGGCTGGAGGTCTAATTCTTTACCCTCTGCTTCGGGGGCAGGGAGAGAAGGTCTTCATAAAGAGTCTGTTTTTTCTCTCCCTGATGGCCTTATTCGGATCTCAACTTCGGATCGTTGAGGAAAGAGTCCACCTTCTCCAGTATTCACTTCTGGCCTTCTGTCTCCACCAGGCTCTGTCTTTTCGGCTCAAAAAAGGGGTTTTCTGGGTGGCTTTGGCCATTTCTGCTCTGTGTGGTTTAGGAGATGAGATTATTCAGGGCTTCCATCCCTTGAGGCATTTTGATATCCGCGATGTAGCTATCAATGCCCTGGCCTCTGGGCTGGGAGCGGGCTTCAGGCAGGGCTTGGTTGACCCCTCAGGTCTTCTGCCACGTTCCCACCTTCGGGGCTAAGGGTTCCAATGATGGCGGAAATCTTTTCCTCCTCAAGCCCCTTAAGGACTGAAGGTAGGGACTCAATGATGCTTTGTCCCGCTGTGGGAGAGAGGAGGTTTGCTGTTCCTACTTGAATAGCACTAGCCCCCACGAGCATAAACTCGATGACATCTTCGGCCTTGCAGATTCCACCGATTCCAATCACCGGAATCTTTACCGCCTGGCAAACCTCATAGACCAGCCTAAGGGCCAAAGGTTTTATCGCCGGCCCAGAGAGCCCTCCACTTAAGATTCCCAGTCGGGAACAACGACGATGGATGTCTACGGCCATGGCTGGAACAGTGTTTATGAGAGAGATGGCTTGGGCTCCGGCTGCTTCGGCTGCCTGGGCCAAGGCGGCGATTCCTATGGTTTGAGGAGGAAGCTTGACAATGACTGGTACCGAAGCTGCGGCTACTACCTCTGCGGTCAGTTGGGCCAGCCCTTCAGGATCGGCTCCAAAGAGGAGCCCTCCCCGTTTGACGTTAGGGCAGGAGACGTTGACTTCTATAGCCTCCACCAAGGGTGAAAGTGCGTGGGTCAGGGCTACGTATTCCTGTGGAGTTTCGCCGAAGATATTGGCAACAATGGGGATGCCGAAGTTCCTTAAATAGGGGATGACCCTTTGACAAAAGACTTCAAGGCCAGGATTTTCAAGGCCAATGGCGTTGATCAGCCCGCAAGGAGTCTCCACCAGCCTGGGAGGAGGATTACCGGGCCGGGGCTCAAGGCTGATGCCCTTGGTGACTACGGCTCCGAAAGTCGAAAGATCAAGAAATCTTGAGATTTCCTCTCCATACCCCCAGGTACCTGAGGCCAGGATGACGGGGTTTTTTAGCTCCAGGCCGGCTAGGCTGACACTCAAATCAATCAAAAGCCACCTCCTCGGCCAAGACTACCGGTCCTTCTTTGCAAACGTGGAGATAGCCTCCATTTTTTTTCTTGACTACACATCCCAGACAGAGCCCTGTGCCGCAGGCCATCTGGGCTTCAAGGGAGAGAAGGACCTTGGTCGAGGTTTTCTCGGCTAATCTGGCCACAGCTGCAAGCATGGGTAAGGGACCACAGGCCAAAACCCAAGAGGGCCTTTGTTGCAAAAGTTCCTCAAGAGGCCCGGTGACCAGGGCCTTTCTTCCTTGAGAGCCGTCTTCAGTGGTTAGAATAAGGGGGGCCGAGAGCCTTTTAAAAAAAGAGAGCCGGACAAGGTCGTCTTTCTTCCGGGCTCCGTAGATCAGAGGGGCTGGGCCAAACCTTTTCAGCCAGAGTCCAAAAGGGGCCACCCCAATGCCTCCGGCTACCAAGATGGCCTGGGATTCAAGTTCAGGAAAGCCTTTTCCCAGGGGCCCAACTAGCTGGAATACCTCCCCTTTGCCTACCTGACTTAAGTATCTAGTAAATCGTCCCCGGACCTGAATAAGGAGATCGATGTAAGGACCTTCTTGATCATGGATGGAAAAAGGGCGAGGCAGAAGAGGGTCAGCTCCCGGGGGCCTCAACATAATGAACTGACCAGGAAGGGCCAAACCAAGAAGAGGAGTTTCCAGGCGAAGGAGAAAATATCCCTTTTTTAAGGGACGACGTCCAACAACTTTGGCCTTAATCTCTTTGGGCGGGGCTGAGGTATAAGCTTGAGTCTCCATTTTCAAAACATATAGCAGGGGATAGTCTTCCGGCCAACCTTTAGAATCAACTATCAAAGGGCAAAAGGAGTACCTTTAGAAGGCGGAGCCAGGGTTTAGGGTGGGTTGGCAGATGTCTAATAGATTTTAACTGCCATCTGAGAGCCGAGGTTCTTTTCTTCTCTTTGAGGTAAAGTTTTCCTATATCCGAGGCTATAAGGCCGAGACGTCGGAGTAGCCTTTTTTCTAAAAAGCCTGATCTTCCTTCAGAAGATAGCCAGGAGAGGCTTCTTCGGGTCAGCTTGTAGGAGGATTCAAGGAGGGCGATCCTTTTTGAGGAGAAGCTTTTTTCATGCCATCTGTAGAGACACAGGGCCTCCGGGATCCCGAATATGGGAAAGCCTTTAGCAATTCTCAGCCAGAGGTCCCAATCTTCGGCATATAGATATTGGTCAGAAAACAGTCCGGTTTTTTCGAGGACCCCTCGTCGGATGAGAACGCTGGAGGTGACGATGAAGTTTTCTACCATTAGGGCCTCTAGGGCCCGACGGTGACTATTAAAGACCGGAAGGGCTGTTTTTCGGTCCCGTTGAGGAAGTCTTTTTCCTGAAAGATCTATGACTTGCGCTCCCGTATAACAAAGACCAACCCCGGGATTGTTATCAAGGATTTCCACCTGCTGTCTGAGCTTAAAGGGGTGCCAGAGGTCATCGCTGTCAAGGAAGGCAATGTAGTCTGAGTCCGAGGCTTTGATGCCGGTGTTGCGGCTTTGGGCAGGGCCGGCATTGGACTGATGGATGATCTTTAGGTTTGAAAGCCTATTGTATTCCTGGAGTATAGCCCTGGTAGAATCAGTGCTTCCGTCATCAACGACAATGATCTCATAATCAGGAAAGTCCTGAGCCAAAACACTTTCTAAGGTTTTTGGGATAAAGGTCTCGGCGTTATAACAGGGAATCACTACCGCTACCTTGGGCATATACTTCCTCACAGACGTTTATTGCCCTGCTCATAACCAGCTTTTGTTTGCCAAACAAGGTCAAATTTGATTAAGTTCTAGCCCATGGAACTTAAAGATTGGGAGAAAGAACTTCTCTCTTTAGTTCAGCGCGATTTTCCTCTTAAGTCGCGTCCCTATCTCTGTCTAGCCGAAAGCCTTGGTCTTTCTGAAGAAGAGGTTCTCTGGTCCCTGGCTCGCCTTAAAGAGGCAGGTCTTATCCGGCTGATAGGAGCTATTTTCCAGCCGTCAGCCGTCGGATATCGTTCCAGCCTTGCGGCCTTAAGCCTTCCGGAGTCCGGAATCGAGCAGGCTGCAGAGATAATCAATGCCTATCCCGGGGTCAGTCACAATTATCTGCGCAATCATCGCTTCAATCTCTGGTTTACAGTGGCTGTGCCTCCAGGGAAGGATCTTGAGGGAAAGATAAGAGAATTCGTCCGTCAGACCCAGGCCCGAGATTATCTCATCTTACCCATCGTTAAGACCTTTAAGATTGCGGTCATCCTGGATCTTGAGTCTAACAACGGCCCTGAAGGTCCAAAGATTGCTTCTACTGAGACCAGGGTGCTTTTGAGCCCTGAGGAGGAACGCATCGCTCGGGCCGTTCAGGAAGACCTTCCCTTGGTCAGGGAGCCATTTAAGGCCTTGGCTGTCGGGCTTGGCCTTGAGGAGGCGACTCTTATTGGCTGGATAAAAAAAATGCTCTCAAAAGGGGTGATTCGTCGTTTTGCCGCCCTCTTGCGACATACCAGGGCGGGATTCTCCCGCAATGCCATGGTGGCCTGGATGTGTCCAGAAGAACGAATAGACCTCGTTGGGCCACAGTTTGCCGCCCTGTCTGAGATCTCCCATTGCTATCTGCGGCGATCCTATCCCCATTGGCCCTACAACCTCTATACCATGATTCATGGACGCAATCAGGAAGACTGTCGGGCCATAGTGGAGAAGATGATCACCCTCTCCAGGCTTAAAGAGCCGCTGGTCCTTTATAGCCTTAAGGAATTCAAAAAGAGCCGCCTCAAACTCTTCTGGGAGGAACCCTAGATGAAGCGTTTGGCTATCTTAGTCACGAGCTCTTCGGCCCTGAACCAATCTTCCTGATCGCGGCCAGCCTCTCGGCCTCTTTTCTCATAAATTGAGTAGGCAATCTTTTCAATTAACTCCCTTTTGACCCTCTTGGCCTCTTCTGCGCCACCGATGAATTCAATAGCTGCTTTGGGATCCCGGGCCGATTGGACCTCAAGACCAAGGATCCTTCCGTCTTCCTTAAGGGCATAGATGGCTCGTGGGGATCGGAGGGAATGGATGAGATGTTCTACATGGTCGGCATCAGTCCCTCCAACATAGAACTCTACCGTCTTGTTCTTCTCCTCATGGACTATTCCCATAAACGGTAGCCCTTCGGCCATGAGGTGTTCGTCTACCAGAAGGCGTACAGGACGAAACTGGTTCTCGGCATTGAAACCCCTTAGAAACTCTGGCCAGTCCTTCTTTAAAATTCGGTCTTTTTTCATCACTCATCCTCCCTTTTTGTTTAAAATTCACTCCCCATCTCGTTGAGTTAGATTTCAGGGGGCTGTCTTTAGGTTGCCCCGGTTCTGTCATCTATGATAGACAAATAATTTGAATTCCAACTTTAATTATCCGGGAGGTCTGTCATGTCTGAAAGATTTGTGATTATAGGTGCTGTGGCCGCCGGTCCTCGAGCGGCTTGCCGGGTTAAGCGTCTTCGGCCCGATGCCGAGGTCATCTTGATTGATAAAGACGAGCTCATTTCTTATGGAGGTTGTGGAATCCCCTATTACGTCTCCGGTGACGTTGCCGATGAGAAAGAGCTTCGCTCGACGACCTTTCATATGCTTCGTAATGAGACCTTTTTTAAAAATGCCAAGGGGGTAGAAGTTCTCACCAGGACCTTGGCCACTGCTATCGACAGAAAAAATAAGCTTGTCCATGTAAGATATCTAGACTCCGGCAAAGAAGAGGCTATTGCCTACGATAAACTAGTGATTGCTACCGGAAGCTATCCCTTCGTCCTTCCTATTCCGGGAAAGGATCTTGATGGAGTTTTTACCATAGCCAACCTCCACAAGGCTATCGAAATTAAAGATCGTTTGGCCAAAGGTCAGGTAGAAAGGGCGGTGGTTATTGGTGGTGGGGCCATCGGGCTGGAGATGAGTGAGGCCTTGGCTGATCTTTGGGGAGTGGAGGTTACGGTACTTGAGTATATGCCCCAAGTCCTGCCTCGAATAGTTGACCCCGTTTTTGCCAGGATGGTTGAGGCCCACTTGCGAGAAAAGGGACTCAAGGTGGTTACCAACTCCCGGATTAAAGAGATTCAGGGAGAAGGCGGTCGGGTAAGGGCGGTAGTTGCCGAGGAAGGTGTCTATCCTGCTGATCTAGTGATCATGTCGGTGGGGGTTCGGCCCAACAGCCAACTGGCCCGGGAGGCTGGCCTGGAGATTGGCCCCTTTGGAGGCATTGTCGTCAATCATCGCCTTCAGACCTCTGATCCGAACATCTATGCCGGCGGCGACTGTATTGAAAATTATCATCTTCTCACTGGAAAGCGTTTCCCCCTACCTCTTGGCTCACTGGCCAACAAACATGGCCGCATTATCGGTACCAATCTGGCCGGGGGTACGGAGATCTTCGAAGGGTGTTTGGGCAGTTTTGTCATGAAGGTCTTTGATCTCTCGGTGGCAGGCACTGGTCTTTCCCTACAGTGGGCCCGTCAGGAAGGCTTTCCGGCCCGTCATGCCCTCCATAATCAGACTGATCGGGCCCATTTCTATCCTGGTTCAGCGGTTATCCATCTCCAGATGGTCTTTGATCCTCGTACTCAGCGGGTCCTTGGGGTTCAAGGAGTGGGGCCGGCTGGAGATGCGGTTTTCGCCCGGGTAGGAATGGCCGCAGCCCTTATCCGCCATCGGGCGACTATTGCTGATTTTTCAAACTTTGAGCTTCCTTATGCCCCGCCATTTGCCAATGCCATGGACGCCCTCAATGCCTTGGCCAACGTGGCTGACAATATCGTCTCCGGGAGGATGCGGGTTGTGGAGGTAGATGAGGCTGTGGAGCGGCTGAGATCCGGCGACAAGACCGCTTTTTTTGTCGATCTGCGCCATAAAAAAGAAGCTGAACCCTACGAGGCCAAGTATCCCGGTCGCTGGATCTGGATGGCTTATGATCACGTCCGTAAACGCTATCAGGAGCTTCCCCAGGATAAAGACCTCCTCCTGGTCTGCAATTCCGGAATGAGGTCCTATGAGGTCCAGCGTTTTCTGGATCAGGTAGGTCTTTCCCGGAACTGGGTCATCCAGGGAGGCATGAACGTTCTTCGTCGCCAAGGTGTCGATCTTCTCAAGGAATAGGGCCCCTTGACACATAACGGGGCTACTTTTACTATATTTTTTGCTTTGGGCGGGCATAGCTCAGTTGGCAGAGCGCGAGCTTCCCAAGCTTGAGGTCGCGGGTTCGAATCCCGTTGCCCGCTCCAAACTAAAGGCCATAAAAGGCGCCGAGGGGCGTCTTGCTTTTGTGGGCCTAGGTAGGCCAATCAAAGGAGATTTCAAAAAAGTGGGCCTTTTTGCCCACTTTTTTGTTTATAGAGCCAATGAAAGAGATCGTCTCTAGGGTAAAAGAGCTGGTTGAACCTATCCTCAAGGCCTTGGGTCTGGAGTTGGTAGAGGTCTATTTTCGCCGGGAACCTCAGGGGTGGGTCCTTCGCCTCCTGATAGACAAGGACGGCGGGGTCAATCTTGAGGATTGTGTCCAAGTGAGTGAAGTAGTTGGAGACCTTCTTGATGCCGAGGATTTCATCCATCATGCTTACAACCTAGAGGTCTCGTCCCCAGGGGTGGAGAGGCCTTTGGTCAGGGAGAGGGATTACGAGCGTTTTGCTGGTCGCAAGGCCAAATTAACCACCAAAAGACCTCTCAAGGGGCGCCGAAACTTTACTGGCATCATCTTGGGGATCAAAGATGGCCTTATATCCCTTGAACTCGCCGATGGACAGAGGGTGGAGATCCCTTTTTCGGCCGTAGAGAAAGCCCATTTAAAGTTTGAATTCAAATAGTGAGGTGGTGGATATATGAATGACCTTAAGAGGATCATTGACCAGGTCAGTAAAGAAAAGGGTATCGATCGGGCCATCCTCATCGGGGCCGTGGAGGAGGCTATTCGTTCAGCGGCCCGAAAGAAATATGGGCAGAAGGTGGATTTGGAGGTCCAGTACAATGAGGAGACAGGAGAGGTAGATGTTTTTCAATTCCGCACGGTGGTAGAGGAGGTCCAGGATCCAGAGACAGAGATTTCCCTTGAGGAGGCCCGGGAGCTTGATCCGGAAAGCCAACTGGGAGACAGCTTGGGGGTTAAGCTGGATACTCGGGATCTGGGAAGGATTGCGGCCCAGACAGCCAAACAGATAATCATCCAGAAGATCAAAAGCGCTGAGAGGGACCTCATCTACGAAGAATACAAAGACCGGGTTGGGGACATTGTTGCTGGTAGTGTCCAGCGTTTTGACCGGGGCAACATCATTATTAACTTGGGGCGTACGGAGGCTATCCTTCCGGTTTCTGAACAGATTCCCACAGAGCATTACCGTCGAGGAGATCGCCTCCGGGCCCTGATCATCGAGGTCCGACGGGCCAGTCGTGATCCCCAGATAGTTCTTTCTCGTTCCCACCCAGACTTTCTGGCCAAGCTCTTTGAGCTTGAAGTGCCAGAGATCCAGGAAGGCATTGTTAAGATAATGGGGGTGGCCCGAGAACCTGGATCTCGGGCCAAAATCGCGGTGGTCTCCAGCGATCCCGACATCGATCCTGTTGGGGCCTGTGTGGGCCTGAGAGGGTCGCGAGTTCAGGCCATAGTTCAGGAACTCCGGGGAGAAAAGATAGACATTGTCCCCTGGAGTCCGGACCCGGCCAAGTATGTCTATAATGCCCTTTCTCCGGCGGAGTGCTCCAAGGTCATCGTTGATGAGGCCAACAAGGCCTTGGAAGTGATAGTTCCTGATGATCAGCTTTCGCTGGCCATTGGTAAACAGGGGCAGAACGTGCGTCTGGCCTCAAGACTTTTGGGCTGGAAGATCGATGTCTGTAGCGAGACTCAGTATGCCCGGCGTCAGGATCCGGGCTTCAGGGCCCTTCTTTCTCTTGATGGAATAGAAGAATCTTTGGCTGCTAAGCTGTATGATGCGGGCATCAATTCGCCTGAGGTTCTTTCCCAGAGCGAGCCGGAGAAGGTGGCCGAGATTGCTGGAATCAGCCCAGAGGAGGCCGAAAGACTGATCCAGGCAGCCAGGGCCTTCTGAACAAAAGAGGTGTGGCGGCGATTCCCATAAGGATGTGTGTTTTTTGCCGACGACATCTACCCAAGGCAGAGCTGCACCGGCTAGTGGTACGGGAAGGTGTGGTCTTTAAGGATGAAAGGAAGGTTCTTGCCGGTCGGGGGGCTTACGTCTGTCCGGAGTGCTGGTCGGAGGTTTTCCGAAGAAGAGGGCGTCGGATTTTAGCACGGGCCTTTCGACTTTCTCCAGAAGAGATTAAAGATATTAGGGCTGATTGCGGCCCAAATAAATATTCGTCAGTCCCCGGAGGTCGGGGCTAGGGGGTAACAAAAAATGGCGAAGATGAGGGTTTACGAACTGGCCAAAGAGGTAGGCTTGGAGAGCAAAGAACTTTTGGCCAAGATACGTCAGATTGGCTTGGAGGTAAAAAGTCACAGTAGCATGCTCTCCGAAGAAGAAGTGGCCATGGTTCGGCAGAAACTGGGGCGTCCGGTCCAAGAGGACAGTTCCCATGCGGCCAAGCGGCCCCTGGTTATTCGCCGTCGGCCACAGCCCCAGGCTCAGGAGCCCTCGGAGGCCAAGGCTCCATCAGAGGAGGCCCGGGTCTTGAAGGCCACGTCTCCAAAGGAGGTTAAACCTCGTCTGAAGCTCAAGATTATCCGTAAACCCAAGGTCGAAGAGGTTCCTAAGGAAGAAAAAACAACCGCTCCTGAGGCCAAAGAGACTTCGAAGGAGATTTTGCCTCCGGTCAAGCCTCAAGAAGAGACCCCTCGGGAAGAACTGGCCGAGAAGCCTAAACCCCCGGCTCCACGTGTGGTCGATATGACCGAGCATCGGGAATACGCTCGGGTGGTTAAGCGGGCGGAGCCAGAGGCTAAAGTGGTCAAGAAGGCTCCGACCCCTTCGCCTGCCAGGCCCAGGCCGACCTCTGGGGCCCGGCCTACTCCTCCTCCGGCCAAGCCGGCTCCGGGTGTTGTCCCTTCTGTTGAGGAGAAGGCCAAGAAGAAAGCCAAGCGGACTGTTGAGGGCCTTGATCTTGGAGCTCCCCGGAAGAAGGCCAAAAAGCGAGTGGCCCGGCCAAAGAGCGAAGTCAGCGAGCTTAAAGAGGGTCTGGAGCTTTTAGAGCTTGAAAGGGAACTTGAAAAAGTCTCCCTTGAAGAACCCCAGCCAGAAGTTCCGGCGGAAGAGCCCGAGACTAAGGCCGAGACCCAAAAGGCCAAGAAGGGCAAGGCTAAAGAGGCCAAAGAAACGCCTCCTTCTCCTCCGCCTCGTCCGGCCAAGAAAAAGATCAAGATCTATGAGTCTATCCAGGTGGGAGAGTTGGCCAAACAGATGGGGGTCAAAGCCTCAGAGGTCATCCGTAAGCTGATGGAACTCGGAGTGATGGCCACCGTCAATCAGTCCATAGATTATGATACTGCCGCCGTTCTGGCCTCAGAGTTTGGCCATGAGGTAGAGCGGGCGGGCATTCAGGAGGAAGAGCTTCTCAAGTATGAACCTCCGCGTCCTGAAGAGCTTAAACCAAGACCTCCGGTAGTTACGGTAATGGGGCATGTCGACCATGGGAAGACCAGCCTCCTTGATGCCATCCGCAAGACAGACGTGGTTGCCCGGGAGGCTGGCGGCATTACCCAGCACATTGGAGCCTACTTTGTTAAGCTCGACGACGGTCGGGAGATCGTCTTCATTGATACCCCCGGACATGAGGCCTTTACTACTATGCGGGCCCGTGGTGCCCAAGTAACCGATATCGTCATCCTGGTTGTTGCCGCCGATGATGGGGTCATGGATCAGACCAGGGAGGCCATTGACCATGCTCGGGCCGCTGGAGTGCCGGTGGTGGTGGCCATAAACAAGATTGATAAGCCTGAGGCCAATCCCGAAAGAGTCAAGAGCCAGCTGGCAGAGTTGGGCCTTGTTCCTGAAGACTGGGGAGGGGAGACCTTGTTTGCAGAGGTCTCGGCCAAGAAGAAAATCGGCATCAAGGATCTCCTAGAGCTGGTTCTGCTTCAGGCCGAGGTCATGGAGCTTAAAGCTGCTCCGGGGCGTCCGGCGCGAGGTCGGGTTATAGAGAGCCGGCTTGATAAGGGACGGGGACCAGTGGCTACTGTTCTTATTCAGGAAGGGACCCTTAAGATCGGCGATCCCTTTGTCTCCGGCTATCACTATGGTCGAGTAAGGGCCATGTTTGACGACCGAGGGCGGAAGGTAAAAGAAGCCGGACCGGCCCATCCGGTAGAGGTCCTTGGGTTTTCTGGAGTCCCTCAGGCAGGAGATGACTTTATTGTCGTTGAATCCGAAAAAGTGGCCAAAGATGTGGCCGAGTATCGGGAGCGGAAGTTGAGGGAGGCCGAGGCTGCCAAGACGGCCAAGGTTAGCTTGGAAAAACTCTTCGAGAGGCTCAAAGAAAGTGAGATCAAGGAACTTAAGATTATCCTGAAGACCGATGTCCAGGGGACCCTTGAAGCCTTGGCTGAGGCCTTAAGAAGGCTTTCTACCGAGGAGGTACGAGTCAACATCATTCGTTCGGGCATCGGGGCCATCTCAGAAAGTGATATTATGCTGGCTTCGGCCTCTGATGCCGTGGTCATCGGCTTCAATGTCCGGCCGACTTCCAAGGCCAAGGAACTGGCCGAACAGGAGAAGGTGGATGTGCGTTTTTATGATGTCATCTACAATGTGGTCGATGATGTCAAGAAGGCCATGGTCGGTCTCCTTGAACCCACCTATGAGGAGAAGATCATCGGTGTGGCGGAGGTTAGGGCCACCTTTAAAGTCCCCAAGGTAGGGGTGGTGGCCGGTTGTTATGTTCGCGAGGGGCGCCTTGAGCGGGGAGCCAAGATTCGCCTCCTGAGGGACAACGTGGTCATCTATACCGGTCGGATTGCCTCTCTGAGGCGCTTCAAGGAAGATGTCAAGGAGGTCTCGGCGGGCTATGAGTGCGGAGTAGGTCTTGAGAACTTCAATGATATCAAGGTTGGTGACCTCATTGAGGCCTTCGAGATGGTCGAGATCAAACCGGAGCTTTAGTAATGGTTGTCGGAGTGGCCAAGGTACAGCTCTTCATACCAGAGAATCAGTCTCTCAAGGGCAAAAGGCAGGTTATTAAGAGTCTCCTTCGTCAGATAAACGGCCGGTTCAAGAACGTCTCGGTGGCCGAGGTAGATGATCACGATCTCTGGCAACGGGCCCAGATAGGTCTGACCACGGTTGGCAATGACCAGCGCCTTATAAACTCCATTCTCGACCGGGCCTTGGATTACATCGAGGCCTTTGGAGAGGTGGAGGTGATCGAGACCAGGATAGAGATCATCAGCCTATGAAGGGCCAGCGAGCCAAAAGAGTGGCCGAACTCCTTAGACAGGAACTTTCTCTTATCCTTCAGCGAGGCCTCAAGGATCCCCGTCTCAAAGAGGCCTTTATCACTGTGGTTGATGCGCAGGTGAGTCCTGATCTAAAGCGGGCGGTCTTTTTCTTTGATATTCATGGTAGTGAATCCGAACGTCAAAGGGTCCTTGCTGGATTGCGTCAAGCCCAGGGACATCTGCGACGGGAGTTAGCCAACCGAGTGAGGTTGAAGTTCATGCCAGAGATAGAATTCGAGCTGGATCAGAGCCAGGAGGCCCTCTCGAGGATAGATGCTCTCCTTGCCAAAGCTAGGGAGAAGGATGGACAAAGTCGCTAAGTTTGCCAACTTGATAGATTCAAGCCAGCGCTTCTGCCTGACGACTCATGTTCATCCAGATGGAGATGGTCTGGGGAGCCTTCTGGCCTTGGCCGAGGCTTTAAAGGCCAAAGGAAAAGAGGTCAGCCTTTTTGTCGACGATGAGATTCCCTCTCAATACCAATGGCTTCCGGGCATAGAGGCCGTCGGCTCAAGGATCCCGGAGGAAGGCTTTGAGGTCTTGGTGCTTCTTGATTGTGCCGAGGCCTCCCGTATAGGGGCTCTGAAAAGGCACCTCTCTGGGGCCAAGGTGGTGGTCATCGACCATCATTCTTCCTCGGGTGATCTGGGAGACATAGCCATTCTTGATCCTCAGGCCCCGGCTACGGGGTTGATCCTCTTTAGAATCTTCAAGGCCCTTTCCTGGCCCCTTACCCTCAGTATTGCCACTAATCTCTATGCTGCCCTTCTTACCGATACTGTTTGTTTCTGCTTCAAACAGACCAATCAGGAGGCCTTTGCCATGGCTTCAGAATTGGTGGCCGCTGGGGTTGAACCAGCCAAGGTCGCTGAGGGACTTTTTGAACACTATCCTCTGAGACGCTTTCGTCTCCTGGCCCGAGCCTTGGACAGCCTGGAGCTCCACTATGAAGGGCGCTTGGGATTGATGGTTATCACTCCGGAGATGTTTGCTGAGACCGGAGCTCGGGGATCTGATACCGAAAGCTTTGCCAATTTGATCCGTTCAATTGATACGGTGGAATTGGCGGTTTTGGTGCGAGAGGAACACCCAGGGCAGGTCTCTGTGAGCCTGCGTTCCCAGCGGGTGAATGTCGCCCGGCTGGCCGAAGACTTTGGCGGCGGTGGTCATGTTCAGGCAGCAGGTTTCAAGAAGAAGTCATCAGCCAGGGAGATCAAAATGGCCCTATTGAAGGCCGCTGGAAAGCTGTTGAGAGAGGTCTGAAGTAGGAATGAATGGTGTCTTGGTGGTTGATAAGCCTGAAGGGATGACCTCCTTTAAGGTGGTCGACCTTCTTAAAAGAAAGCTCAAGCTCCGGCGGGCAGGCCACGGGGGAACCTTGGATCCCCTGGCTACCGGGGTTCTTCCTGTCTGTTTGGGAAAGGCTACCAAACTTGCCCAATTCATCCTTGAGGGAGATAAAGTCTATGAAGGTGTCATGGAGTTAGGCATTGAAACCGACACTTATGACGCCTTGGGTGAGGTGGTAGCCCGTCGTCAGGTTCCGTCCCTTGAACTTGGGGATCTTGAGCGGGTAGCGGCCAACTTTGTTGGCCTTATTGAACAGAGTCCTCCTCCCTATTCAGCGGCCAAACACAAGGGGCGACCCCTTTATGAATATGCCCGCAAGGGTGCCCCAGTTATCAAGCCTCCCAAGAAGGTTGAGGTTCTGGAGTTTAAGATCCTCTCCTACGAGGCCCCCTTTGTCTATTTTCGAGTGGCCTGTGGTAAGGGGACTTACATCCGGTCCTTGGTCCATGACCTGGGGCAAGTCTTGGGCTGTGGAGCCTGTCTTAAGGGTTTGCGGCGAACTAAAAAGGGGCCCTTTGATATTTCTCAGGCTATGGGGCTTAAGGAGATTCTGGACAAGGCTTCAGTCGGGGAACTTGAAGAACACCTTGTTCCTATCCCTCGGGCTCTTTCTTTTATTCCTTCGGTAGTCATTGGGGAGGAACTTGCCCGGCGCATCCGTCATGGCTTCAGACCTCGGGTTGGGATGATCTGGAACCTTCTTCGGGTTCAAAAGGTGGTCAGGGTCCCTCGTATTCCCTGGCTCCGTCTGATGGTCAATGATGATTTGGTAGCGGTGGTAATGTATCCTGAACCTGGTGACAGTGGTGAGATCGACTTGGTGCGAGTTTTTAATCCCTAATTGGCCATAATGAGGCCCATCCGTTGTCAGAGGGCCGAGTAGGTGTTAGAAATAGCCTGGCAAAATCGGAAATTTGAGGAGGAAGATATGGGTCTTTCACCAGAGGTTAAGCGGGAGGTAATTGAGAAGTTTAAACTCCACGATACCGATACTGGTTCTCCGGAAGTTCAGATTGCCCTGCTTACTGCCCGCATCAACCATCTTACTGAACACTTTAAAGTTCACAAAAAGGATCATCACTCTCGTCGGGGGCTTTTAAAGATGGTTGGCCAGCGTCGCCGTCTCCTGCAGTATCTTAAAAGGACGGATTTTGATCGCTATCGGAGGATCATCAAAGAGCTCGGCTTGAGGGGTTAAAGCATTCAGGAAGGAGTACTTAAGAGTCTATGATCAAAACAGCTGAACTGGAGATAGGTGGCCGGAAGCTCATCGTCGAGACGGGACGGGTAGCCAGACAGGCCAGTGGGGCGGTAATTGTTCGCTACGGAGACACGGTCGTTTTAGTGACGGCGGTGAGTTCTAAAGAGATTAGGGAGGGGATAGACTTTCTGCCCCTGTTGGTAGAGTATCAGGAGATGTACTACGCTGCTGGTCGTATTCCCGGAAGTTATTTCCGTCGGGAGATTGGCCGCCCCAGCGAAAAGGAGACCGTCACTGCTAGACTAATTGATCGTCCCCTGCGCCCTCTTTTCCCCAAGGGTTACCGTTATGATACCCAGATCATTGCCACGGTACTTTCGGTGGATCCAGAAATTGATCCTGATATTCTGGCCATCACCGGGGCATCGGCCGCCCTTCATCTCTCCCATATACCCTTTGCTGGACCGGTGGCTGGAGTGAGAGTTGGTCGGGTGGATGGGGAGTTTATCATCAACCCGACAACCTCTCAGGTCAGGGATTCAGACCTAAACCTGATTGTTGCTGGAACCAAAGAAGCCATTTGCATGGTCGAAGGATCGGCCAAGGAAGTCTCAGAGGAGGTGGTCCTCGAGGCCCTCTTTCGGGCCCATGAGGAGATCAAACGTCTGATAGATCTTCAGGAAGAATTGCGTCAGGGCTGTGGTCGACCAAAGATGGCCTTTGAAGAGCCTAAAGGCGATGAGGAACTCCTTTTACGGCTTAAGGAAACCTTCTCTGAAGATCTGCGGGAGGTGATCACCACTGTTGCAAAGGTCGAACGGGCCCGCAAACGCCAGGAACTTGAAAATAAGGTTCTTGAGACCTTAGGGGAGGAGGTTTCCGGTCGGGAAAAGGAAGTCTTGGGATTTCTCAAAGAGATAGAAAAGGAAATGATGCGGGCCATGATTGCCAAGGAA
Source organism: Thermosulfuriphilus sp. (assembly GCF_054026695.1). NCBI lineage: Bacteria > Pseudomonadati > Thermodesulfobacteriota > Thermodesulfobacteria > Thermodesulfobacteriales > Thermodesulfobacteriaceae > Thermosulfuriphilus > Thermosulfuriphilus sp. The sequence goes on along the minus strand of NZ_JBPMLP010000048.1, from coordinate 11,746 downwards.
GGCCGGCGAATTGATGGTCGATCCTTTACCGATGTTCGTCCCATTAACTGTGAGGTTGGCCTTTTGCCACGCACCCACGGTTCGGCCCTCTTTACCCGAGGAGAGACCCAGGTGTTGGTGATTGTTACTTTGGGTAGTACTCAGGATGAACAGAGGATTGAGGCTCCAGGTGGAGAGGTTTTTAAACATTTTATGCTCCACTATAATTTTCCACCATATTGTGTAGGAGAGGTCCGCCCTCTTAGGGGACCTTCGCGTCGAGATATTGGCCATGGGCTTTTGGCCGAAAGGGCCCTTTTGGCCGTGGTTCCAGATCAAGAGGAGTTTCCTTACACCATTCGGGTGGTCTCGGAGGTTCTGGAGTCAAACGGTTCCTCTTCCATGGCCACTGTCTGTGGGGGTACTCTTTCACTTATGGATGCGGGGGTGCCCATCAAGGATATGGTTGCCGGGGTGGCCATGGGGCTTATCAAGGAAGGGGATCAATTCTTCACCCTGACGGATATCCTTGGTGATGAAGATCATCTGGGGGACATGGACTTTAAGGTTGCCGGGACAGACAAAGGCATCACTGCCCTCCAGATGGATATCAAGATCACTGGTGTTACTAAAGAGATTATGGCCCAGGCCTTGGCCCAGGCCAGAGAGGCCCGTCGCTTCATCCTCAGCAAGATGCGAGAGGTCATCAGTAAGCCTCGGGAGACCCTTTCGGCCTATGCTCCTCGGCTTACAACCATTCAGATAAGTCCCAGCAAAATCCGTGATCTTATAGGTCCAGGAGGCAAGACCATTAAGGGGATTATTGCTGCCTGTGAGGATGTAAAAATCGAGGTCGAAGATTCAGGGTTGGTACGCATCTTTGCCCCCAATACGGAGGCTGCAGAGAAGGCTATAAAGATGATCAGGGACGTCACCCAGGAGGCCGAAGTTGGCAAACTTTATCTGGGTAAGGTGACCAGGATTACCGATTTTGGGGCCTTTGTAGAAATTTTTCCGGGAACAACCGGGTTGATCCACATCTCCCAGATGGACAAAGGTCGGGTCCGAAGTGTTTCTGATATCCTCAAGGAAGGGGATGAAGTTCTAGTCAAGGTTATCGATATTGATCGTCAGGGCCGCATAAAGTTGTCCCGTCGGGCCGCCCTTGAGGAATCTATGCGTCGCCTAAGGGAAGAGAAGGACGAAGACTCGGTGGACATCACCTAGATGTATCATAAAACCGTCCTTCCCAACGGTCTCAGGGTTGTTACAGAGAGGATTCCCGGTCTTCGTTCGGTATCTGTGGGCATTTGGGTCAACGTCGGCAGTCGAGACGAGACCAGGGAGATAAACGGTATTGCCCATTTTATCGAACACATGGTCTTCAAGGGCACGGTGCGTCGTTCAGCCCTCGACATTGCCAAAGAAATCGACCGGGTGGGCGGACTTTCCAATGCCTTTACCTCTCGTGAAAACACCTGTTTTCACGCCAAGGTCCTCGACGAACACCTGCCCCGAATTCTGGATCTCCTGGCCGATATTTTCCTTCATTCCCGTTTTGAAGAAAGAGAGCTTGAAAGGGAGCGGCAGGTGATTCTCCAGGAGATAAGCATGGTTGAGGACAGCCCTGATGAGCTCGTCCATGATCTCTTTGGTCAGCTCGTCTTTGGAGACAATCCCTTGGGGTTTTCTGTTTTGGGTACCCGAGAGACTGTCTCCCGGATGACCTCTTCTGGCCTTAGGGAGTATCTTCAACAGGCCTATACAGCAGAAAAGATCGTCATTGCTGGGGCCGGCAGCCTTGAACACCCCCGTTTTGTAGAAATGGTTGCGGCTCAATTTGCCGAGGTTCCGCCTCAAGATGGTCTTTCAGCCCGCTCTACCCCGGAGATCAGATCCTCTGTGGCCATCTATCCTCGGGATCTTGAACAGGTCCACCTGGTTCTTGGAGGTCCTGGTCCTGCGGCCAGGGACGAACGGCGTTACGCTGGGCTTCTACTCAATGTTATTTTGGGAGGCTCGATGAGCTCCCGTCTCTTCCAAGAGATAAGGGAGAAACGGGGTCTGGCCTATTCTATATATTCGTATCTCTCGCTCTATGAGGATGTCGGTCTTTTTGGGATCTATGCTGGTGTGGCTCCGGAGAACGCCAACCAGACTGTGGCCATCATTCTCGAAGAGATCGCCCGTCTTCGGGAGAACCATATTACAGAGGAGGAGCTTTCGGCTGCCCGGGATCATGTCAAAGGGGGCCTTCTGCTTTCGGCCGAAAGCTCTGACACTCGTATGACTAGGCTGGCCCGAAACGAGATCCTCTTTTCACGCTATGTCCCTTACGAAGAGGCTATTTCTCGAATTGAGTCTGTAACTCCGGAGGATATCTGTCAGGTGGCTCGAGACTTTCTGGCCAGAGAGGCCCTTTCACTGGTGGCTCTTGGTCCCCTTGACGAAGAGAAATTGGTGGCCTTCCGGTCATGAAAGAGATCCTTATTCCCATAGAGGTCTTGCCCCATGCCAAAGATCTTCCTCTCCCTCAATACATGACTTCTGGAGCTTCAGGGCTTGATCTTCTGGCTGCCATTTCAGAACCGGTGACCGTTACACCTGGACAGATCGTCCTCCTGCCTACAGGGATCAGGATGGCCATCCCGGAGGGCTTTGAAGGTCAGGTCAGACCTCGAAGTGGCTTGGCCATAAAGTTTGGCCTGACAGTTGTCAACTCTCCGGGGACGATTGACTCTGACTACCGGGGGGAGATCAAGGTCGGACTCATTAATTTAGGCCAGCAAAAGGTGGTCATAAAGCGCGGAGAACGGATTGCCCAGTTGGTTATCTCTCCGGTAGCTCGAGCCAGGCTTGTCTCGGTCTCTAACCTTGACCCTACTGACCGGGGCCCAGGGGGGTTTGGCCACACTGGTCGTTAGTTCCGTCTGGTAAGCACATAACGGGCAATACCGACAAGGATTTCCCTCTCCGGGGCCTCGGGGAGTTCTTTTATATAGTTAAGAGACCGTGAGACTAGGTCTTCAGCCCTCTGGCGAGTCTCTTCGAAGCCCTGATATCTTTCAATCAGGCTATAGGCCTCTTTAAAGGCCGCCTCATCGGCCCTTTCAGCCTGAATGAGCTCTATCAGACGCCTTCGGTCGGCTTTATCGGCCCTGCTGAGGGCAATGATCAGGGGCAGGGTGACCTTACCCTCCTTGAAATCATTGCCGATATCCTTCCCGGTTTCCTGAGCAGCCCCTTGATAGTCAAGCAGGTCATCGACGATCTGAAAGGCTAATCCCAGATTGAGTCCGTAGCCTTTTAGGGCCCGCACAGCCGGTCCTTTAGCCCCGGCTATCAGGGCCCCACACTGGCAGGCCGCGGCGATCAAAACAGCCGTTTTGCGCCGGATGACCTCCATATAGTCTTCTTCCGAGGTCTGAATATTGTCGGCGTTAAGAAGTTGAAGGACTTCTCCTTCACTCATTAAGACCGTAGTCTCCGAAACAACATCAAGCATCTGAAGGTTTCCGTGTTCAACAAGGATGCGAATGGCCTTGGAGTAAAGAAAGTCCCCAACCAGAATGACAGCCTGGTTCCCCCAGACTTTTCGGGCGGCAGTTCGCCCCCGGCGCATGTGGGCCTCATCAACGACATCATCGTGGAGGAGGGTGGCTGCATGGAGATATTCAAAGACTACCGAAACTCGATAGACCTCCGGATCCGGAGGTCCAAAGAGTTTGGCCGCAAGGACCATCAATAGGGGCCGAAGGCGCTTGCCTCCGGAAAAAAGGATGTACTGACTGACATCATTGATAAAAGGAACATAGGAGGCAAAATTGGCCCGCAATTGTTCTTCTATACGGGCCAGTTCTGGGGAGACGGCCTTGAGAAGACTTTCTTTGTCCATAGATTATCCTAACTGGCAGCAGCCTTTATTTCTTCCATACAGGCCGAAGCCATGGCTCCAGCCTCTCGGGCCAAGATCTTACGGGCCTTTTCGATATCTGCTCGGATCTGTTGGGCCAGTTCCTCTGGAGAGGAGAACTTCTTTTCGTCTCGCAGCCGTTCGATGAGGTTTATCTTTATCTCCTGGCCGTAAATGTTTTGGTTGAAGTCAAAGATATGGACTTCCGCAGAGAGATCACCATTGGCAAACGTGGGGTTGAAGCCGATATTCATAACTCCTCCATAGCATCGTTCCCCAACAATGACCTGGACCACATAAACTCCGATCTTCGGATAGAGTTCTTCGCCGGAGATCCTGAGGTTGGCTGTGGGGATGCCTAGGATACGGCTACCGCGGCCATGCCCCGGGATGACAACTCCTCGGATCTGATAGTAACGTCCTAGTAGTTTTTTTACTGTGGCCATCTGGCCGCTGGCCACAAGCTCTCTAACCTTACTGCTTGAAGCAATCAGATCGTCTATCTTCTGTGGGGGGACAACGACCACCTCAAAGCCGTATTTTCTCCCGGCCTCTTTAAGAAAATCGATGTTGCCCTGACGCCCTTTACCAAAAGCATAATCATAGCCAACAACTAAGGTTTTTGTTCCCAGCATCGCTACTAGGTAGCGATGCACGAAGTCTTCAGCGCTTATCTGGGCAAAATTCTGGTTGAACCTAAACCAGATAAGGACGTCGATCCCAGCCCGGCGGATGAGTTCTACCTTGTCTTCCCAGGTACAGATGAGTTTAACTGGATTGTCTGGTCGGAGAATCTTGAGCGGATGAGGATGAAAGGTCACCGCTACTGATTCGCCCGCAGACCTTTGCGCCCGGTGGACCGTTTCCTGAAAGAGGGCCTGATGACCCAGATGGACCCCATCGAAGTTACCGATAGTGACCACTGGATTCCGCAGGCGACGAATGAGGCCCTTTGTTCCCTCCATTATCTCCATAGATCTAAAGCCTCCAAATCTTTGGGAGTTGGCCATGGATTTATAAGACGTCTTCAGCCTTTTGGCAAATCCTTAAATTAAAGGAAAAAAGACCCCAAATATTTACCGATCCAGATATATATTCCCAGGCTGAGGAGCACCAAGACATTGATAAGGAAATAGTTCTTTTGGGGAACTAGGCCTTCAAACTCTTGGCGATAAAAAACATAGGTTACATGTAGCCCGCCTAGGGCCCCTAGAATGAGTATAAATATGGAAAGCCCTCCGATGAGGCCTGAAGGGATCTCAAAAGCCAGATGCTCCCAGGAAAAGCCAAATTGCCTTCCCAGGGTAGGTAGGAAGTCTCCGGCCTCCCTTAATAAGTACTCCAGCCGGTAGGCTAACTCTCCGGTAAAGGCCAAAGGCACAAGTACAGGTACCATAGGGGAAAAACGTCCGAAAAGTTCGTCTTCATGGACGGTAAAAAGTCGGGCTCCAAGTTTGATAAGCCCCAGGAAAAAGATGAAACCGGCAGTCAGGATGAGGGTAAAGGCTACGGCCTCAGAGCCTCCGAGAAAATTCCGGAAGTTTGGGTACCAACGACTGTCTTGAAGGAATCGGGCCACCTGAGAGCCCATAAGGAAGGGAATAATATAGGTGCAGGTGAGATAGCGCCCCTTATTGAGGATGAGCTCGTTTAAAGAATGGCGAATATTGAGCCGGGGAGATCCCCTTTGGCAGAGGGGAACACAGTGACCACAGATGAGGCAGATAAGGTTGTTGCGGACATTGAAAGCTCCCAAATAGACTGGGCATCCTGGAGTACCGGCTCGCCCCCTTTTGCATTCGAAGGTTCGGCATCCCCGGCAACGATTGTGATCAGCCCGGAATTCCAAGATGGAAAGGGTAGCTGCTGAGCCAATGATCTTTCCCATAGGACAGAAATGCCGACACCAGGCTTGTCCCCGATAAAAGATGGCTAGGACTGTAGCCCCAACAGCGATAGAGAGGAGTAAGAGGGCCGTTCCCATGGGAGAGTGCTTCATGTCGGTTACGGCCTCAATCCAGATGATGAAGGCCAAGAGGCCAGTGGCAATATAGGCACAGTATCGGGAGAACCAGTGTGGGGGGAGTTTTTTGCGCGAGAAAGAAAGCCCCTGGAGCAGACGTCCCAAGCCAGGAAAGGGACAAAAAGCACACCACATTCTCCCTAAGAAAAACCAGGAAATAACCACGCTTGTCCACCAGAGGCCCCAGGCAACAAAAAGCATGGCGTTGCGTTCCGGATCTTGGGGGCCGAAGAGGCCGGCAAAGATGAGGCTTGCAAAAAGAATGTCTGTAGCGGTCCTGATCCAGGCAAAGTAGCGTCGATTCGCAAAAAAGCTCCTCAGGGCCGGGAATACCTCAAAGAGATTTACCCTGGCTTCTGGATCGTAGATAAGTATGGTCCGCAGGATCTCTTTGAGCCGGGACCTTCCGGCCTCGGGGCGTTGGGGAAATTCTTCTTCGGGAGGAGCCGTTCGGTTCAAAGAAAAAATTCCTAGAAAAGGTCTTCTCTAATCTGGAGAAATTATACCCTCAGTGAAAAAATTCAAATTTAAACCTAAGATTACCCAAAAAACAGGATATTTAAAGTGTTACCTAGGAGAAAAACACTTTTTCCTTTACAAAGTTTAGGTAGGGGTCTAAAGTGACCTTTGTAAGTTGTAAGCTGGTTATGCCTCCTTTGGGGCGGCCATTACGGCTTACAGAGTTTTAAAGTTTTAAGGAGGACAGTTGTAATGGCCAAAGGAAGAGTTAAGTGGTTCAACGACAAAAAGGGTTATGGCTTCATCTCCAGAGAGGACGGTGGTGATGTCTTTGTCCACTACACAGCCATCCAGGGGCGTGGTTTCCGCACCCTGAGGGAGGGTCAATTGGTGGAATTTGACATCCAGAACGGCCCCAAAGGGGAGCAGGCGGCCAATGTAGTCATTATTGACTAGACTCCCTTAGGTCACTCAAGGGGGGCTCAAAGCCCCCCTTTTTAATTTTCCACTCCATTCCCACCTAAGCCTCCTAATCCTAATCTCAAATCTCCAAATCGTTAAAACTACCTTTTAAGAGCTTAATTATTTACTATAATATTTACTATAACCTTATATTTTGTGAATTGTGGTAGATTTTTCTAGAAAAATCTTGATTTTAAGATTTTAGCTGTTGTAAATAATGACTTAATAAAAATCTTTTCCAGGGTAGGAACTTTTTCTGTTTAAAGCTATTATTTGGCCATTGAAAGGTCATCCTTAAAAAAAGGAGGAATTTTGATGAAAAAAATATGGAAGATTGTCATTTTTATTTTGGTCTTTTTAAACCCCATATTTTGGGGAGAAATTTCTGCAGCCAAGGTGAAGAAATATGATCTTGTTTTAGAAAAGGCTAATTCTTCTTCCAATCCATTTACGCGTCTTTTCTATGTTAATGTTAATAGTCCAGGTGTAATTCGTATTTATTTAAAGGTTAAAAAAGGGCATAAAAGATTAGTTTTTGTTAAGTTATTTTCTGTTGAAGAGGGAGATAACAAGCTTCTTGCTCAGGTTAGAGGAGATAAAGGGAGAATTGAATATTCAATTGATGATATTTTGCTTAAAAAAACTAAAAAATTTATGATATCTGTTTCCAACTTTGATGTAAAAAGAAAGCAGAGAGTTGAAGTGTTGGTGGCTTATCCTGTGAGTGGAGAGGAAGGTATACGATCTGTTTATCCAGATTTAGCTATAGAGGATATAAGTCTTGATCAAGAATGCCATGTATTGATAACTATAGTGAACAAGGGTCCTGGTAGATTGTTTTCTAGATTTTGGAAAAAGGATAGCCCAACACTTAATCTCTATAAAAACGGAAAATTTTGGGGAGGTGTGTCTTTAGATCATTTTGATCCACAGAAAAAGCTCCTCAAAAAAGGAGGGAGTGTAGTTTATAGAAGTAATATGATCCTTCCCAAGGATGCTAGGATTAAAGCTCAAATTAACGTAGGACCTAAGATAATTGATGCTGATCTTAAAAACAATATTATGGAGAAAAAGCTAACTTGTCTTGGACTTCCGGACTTATATATTGAAAAAATATACTTAGGGAGTGATTGTAGAGTTTTAGTTAAGATAAAAAATCAGGGCGGATTTATTCCGCAATCTGCTTGGATTTCAAACCTTAATGTCTATCTTTATATGAATGGACGGGGATGGGGAGGTGTTGCTCTTAGAACGATTGATTCTGATAAAAGCTTAATAAATCCGGGTGGGGTGCTGATTTATAGATCAAATTTATATCTCAGAGGTAAAGCAAATGTTCGGGCGGTAGTAGATAAGGATAACGTCCTCCAAGAAAAAAATGAAACTAATAATAAACTTGAGGTCAGGTTATCGTGTCAGGGGAAGAAGAGGTAGATCGGGAGGAAAACTGTCCACCTGGAAATGGATAGTGCCGGCTCCGCTTCTACAAGCTTTTGATACTGACGGATTTCTCTGACTTATAAAAAGTCATTATTGTTGAAAATGGCCCAGGCAGGGTCCAAGAAGCCTTGAGGTGTAGCCCTCATGCACATTCCAGCGTAACTCTATGTACAAGGCCTTATTAAAAGCGTTTTGGGGCTACTGGTGGCCTTGGCCAAGGTCCATCCAAATTTCAAACAAGACAAAGGTTTGGCCCTGGAGACAAAGGCTTTCTAGTTCTCGAGTCTCTTGACGATTTCTCGTCCTCCTATGAAATTTTTTCCTTCTTCTTGGAGGACAAGTTTATAGAAATCGCATTTGAGGCAGGAGGCCAACTTCTGGGAATAGACTCCTTGGATCTTCCCCCCACAAAAAGTTCCGGCGATAGCCCAACAGGCCCTTCCTCCATTTTGCCCGCCGTTTATGCCATGGGCCTTCTTTTCGGTTGAGGCTGGGCACTTTCCCTGACGGCCACACTTTTTGAACTCCCAACAGTTAAGCTTTTTACCCATAGATCCCCTCCTGAAAGTGAATTTTGGCGCTTTCGTCTTTTCAGGATAATCGGCACCGCTAGAAAAAACTGAATAGAAGATTCAAAAATCCTTAAGGATTTTGTGTGCAGGTCGATATTTTCTTTCTAAAGGCTTAGAGATTTCGGAGAAGGGGTTGCCATGGCCATAAAGACACTAGCGCCACTTACTAGGATAGAAGGACATCTTGCTGTCAAGACTGAGATAAGAGATGGGCGGGTGGTTGACGTCTGGGTCAAGGGAGAAATGTATCGAGGCTTTGAGAACATTCTTTCTGGTCGTAGACCTTTTGACGCCCTGAGGATTACCCAGCGTATCTGTGGGGTCTGCCACGAAGTCCATGGTATTGCCTCGGCTAGGGCTTTAGCCGACCTCTACAAAATTGAGCTCCCTCCCAATGGGGCCCTTCTCCAGGACATCCTTTTGGCCATTCACATGGCCAGCGATCACGTGCTTCATTTTTATCATTTAGCCGTTCCCGACTATGTCGATTTTGCAGCCATCCTGGCCTACAGAGGACAGGATCCGGAGCTTAAAGGATTAAAAGAATGGGTAAAAAATAAGGGTCCTTATCTTTTTACCCGCAAGGTTCCAGGGGATTACCTTCAGGACCCTTCTAGGGCCTTGCCTTTTCTAGTCCACTATCTTGAGGCTTTAGAGGTGGTTGTTACCGGGGCCAAGGCCTTGGCCATTCTGGGGGGAAAGGCTCCATTCGCCCATACGGTCTTCCCCGGAGGCCTTACGATTGAACTCACCCCTGATCGCTTGGCTAAGGTGGCCGATCTGGTCGACAGGCTCCGGCGCTTTACCTTCACTACGTATCTGCCTGATGTTATGAGTTTAGCTCGTCTATATCCGGCCTACTTTAAAATTGGCCGGGGATATCAAAACCTCATATCTTATGGGGGATTTGCCTCACTGGGAAGGCCTCTTTTTAGCCCCGGTGTTCTCATCGAGGGCCAGAGATATCCTTTTGAGCTGACCAAAATCACGGAACACGTGGCCTATTCCTATTATGAGGGAAGTTCTCTCCCCTTTAGCCAAGGAGTAACTAGGCCAATTCCCAACAAAGGTGGAGCTTACTCCTGGATCAAGGCTCCCAGATACGATGGACACCCTATGGAGACCGGACCTCTTTCCCGAATATATCTTACGCCAGAAGGCCAAAGCCGTCTTTTGGCCCGATTAAAGAATCTTGGTCAGGGCCCAGATGCTGCCTTCTCTACCATGGGGCGCCACTTAGCCCGGGCGACAGAGGCCGAAATGCTTTTTGAATTCCTTCCTCAGGCCCTTGAGGCCCTTGACCTGGAAGGGCCGACCATCCGGATGGTCAACCCTGAGGCTCCGGTGAGTGGTCAGGGAGTGGGTCTATCTAATGCCGCCCGGGGAGAGCTTCTCCACTATGTTGAGGCCAGTTCTGGTCGCATCGTTCGTTATCAGTGTGTAGTCCCTTCTACCTGGAACTTCTCTCCTCGTGATGAACAGGGTCGGCTTGGCCCAGCAGAAAAAGCCATTCTGGGGACTCCTGTGGCCTATAAAGAGGGGCTGATCGAGGTGGGGAGGGTGATCCGAAGTTTTGATCCCTGCTTGGCCTGTAGCATTCATTAGGAGGAAGACATGAACCTTAACCGGCGGGATTTTTTGAAGTTCTGTGGTCGTTTGGCACTTGCCTTTTGTGGAAATGCGGCCCTAGGGTCTGATTTTGCTGAGGCCTTTATCCGGATTGCCCGCAAAGAAGTGCCGGTTATTTGGCTTACCGGTCAGGCTTGTTCGGGAGACAGCGTCTCCCTGGTCTATGGTGATTCGCCCTCTCTAGTACCCATACTTACTAACCTGGTTGATCTAAAGTTTCATCCCGTCCTTTCGGTCGCCCAGGGGGAGATGGTTCTCCAGATTATAGAAGAGGTGAGCTCAAAGGGACAATTTGTCCTGTGCTTTGAAGGGGCCATCCCCACCAAGATGCCCGAGGCCTGTACCGTGGCCGAACAATCTCTGATTGATCTCTTGGAGAGGGTTATTGTCTCGGCTGCCGCCGTGATTGCCTGCGGAACCTGCGCCTCCTATGGGGGTATCCCTAGGGCCAACCCAGAGACTGGAGCTGTTTCAATATTTGATTTCGTAAAGGAGAGGGGCCTGGGAAAACCTGTGGTTCGCATCCCAGGTTGTCCCATGAATTCGCTAAGATTTACCGGTACGGTGGCCTACTTTGTGGCTTATGGAAAGTTACCACCACTGGATAAGGACAATCGTCCTCTCATGTACTACGAGGATATCATTCATCATAACTGCCAACGTTACCAATATTTTGTCCAAGATCTCTACGCTACAGACTACAACCAGAAAAAATTCTGTCTTTTTCGAATGGGTTGCCGGGGGCCGGTCACCCGTGCGGACTGTCCCTTAAGGCGTTGGAATGGAGGGACTTCTTGGTGTGTGGCGGCCAACACTCCTTGTGTGGGATGTGCCCACCCTGACTGGCCCTGGGGGAAAGAAGAAGGATTTTATCCAGATCCGGCTCGAATCGTCATTCAGACTGATGAGTGAGGTGACCTATGAAATTACGCCTTGGATTAAAACATAAAATGATAGGTCTGGTCATCATCAACTCTTTATGTTTCCTTGCGGTTTACATCTGGGGATTTGACCGGATGATTCGTCTCTATCAAAGCCAGCTTTTTGAAATGGTCGACAATATTGCCCAAATAAGCGTTACTAGTGCTGTAGATTCTCTGAGAAAAGGTAATATGAAGACTTTTGAACATCTTCTTAAGACGGTGGCCAACCAACAGGGTATAAAAGAGCTTTCTTTAATCGATGCTCAGGGTAGGGTTCTTTATTCTTCATCTCCAGAAAATGTCGGTCAAGATTATGGGATTCTGCTCAAGGAGTTTTCTGGGGAGG